>JAYEIM010000079.1:0-3188 GCA_034660095.1 Campylobacterota bacterium
TTGAACAAGAAAAAAAACAACAATTAAAACATATACCAAATATTACTGAAAGAAGAATCAAAACTGGTGATGGATTCTCTAACACAGCTTACTATATAGGACTTAGAAATAACTCACAAGAATACTTTGAAATAAATAAATATTTAAGTAGTGATACACTCAAAAGTAACTTCTCTACAAAAGAAGGACAACAATTTAAAAATATAATTGAAACATCTTATACTATTGATAAAAAATTACAAGCTCTCAAAAAAGCTATTGAAGCAGAATCTCAAAAAAGATATGATGACTCTGTAAAGAAAAAAGAACTAGAACTTGAAAATGATTTTCAAAATTTTAAAAAGAAAAAAATAGATGAATATCATGAAAATATAAGAAGAAGATTTGGAAATACTAATAATGCTAGAACAGGAGAAGTTGAAAAAAATAATGAAGCACAAAGAGGAAATCAAGTTACTGCACCATTAAATGCTTTTAAAAATAATGCATTGGATAAAAGAGATAAAATGATTGAATCTTTTACTAACACTATTGATAATAAATTAAAAGAAATAAATAATCAATTTACAAATATTGAAAAACAAAAACATAATGATGAAAATAATCAGAGAAATCAACAAATTCAAAAAATTAATAATAATGCTCAAAAAGAAATTAATGAAAATAATGAAAGTTTAAGAACTGCAGAATATCAAGCACAAATTGATATGGGATTGACATCATATGAAATTAAAATGGATAAAATATTTAAAGCTGGATATGTTAAAAATCAATATAAAATTCATGAAGAAATAATCCAAGAATTTAAAGAAAAAGCACAGGATAACTCAAAAATTAAATCTAAATATTTATTTGATATATCACAAGATAAAGTTAGATTAAAAAAAGAAAAAGCAAAATTTGCTGAACAATATGATAAAGATATTGAAATTACTAATTTTATTCATGAAGGATTGCTTGAAGAACAAATTAAACAAATTACTTACTCTGTTGATAGTGGATTTATACCCAATGCTAGTAATATAGAAAAAATGGAAAGAGCAATTGGATATACTGATATTGTTACTCAATCTAAATATGCTTATGAATTAAATATGTATATTAATTCTATTTATGAAAAAAATGACCCAGATAATAAATTAAACTCTATAAAATATTGTAATATCCCTGAATTAAATATAGCAAATGATAATAAAGAAATTTTAAATATAAATAAAAATCAAAATATTATAGAACAAAAAGATGGAAAATATAAAATACATCAAGGTTATCATAAAATTATTGGTTTTGATTCTGACTTAACTGCTGCTATTTTTGAATGGACAGGAAAATACCCTACACTTACTTTCTTTATACCTGACCCTTATCAATTAAAAATACAAGGACAAAAAGGAGATGATAAATTTAAAGAAATATTAATGATATTAGATAGTAATATTAGAAAAAATCAAAAAACAGAAGAAATTAAAGATATTAATTTATTATTGAAAGCACATAAGATATTAAAAGAACATATGTTTGAAGATAAAGATTTTATAGGAAATAACTCAAGATATAAAATTACTCTTCATCAAATAAAATTAGTAATACACTCTTTATTAATAACACATCATTTAAAATTAAAAAGAGATGTTGCTTTATTTTTAGACCCATTTCATTTTGATATAGATGAAAAACCTCTTGGACTTAAAGGAACTGTTGGATTTATGTCAGATGATGATATTAGATATATTGAAGAAGATAAAGAATTCCATAATACTTATAGAAATGTTATTTCTGATAATATAAATGATCTATCTATTGAAGACCCTTTTTATGAACCAAATATTAAAAAAACACATGGATTAGAATATTCTATAATACAAACTAATAAAATCAATGAAATGGTAAAGACTAATTTTAATAATATAGTTTATGAACAAAGTCCTAATGGACATCAAATAAAAAGAGATTTTGAATCTGGAACAATAGAAGAAAGAAATAAAATGTTAGGTTATAAAGTTAATAGTGAAGAAGTTAAGAAAGATGGTATATCTGGTTTCTTTGGAGCTAAAGAAGTAGTTTCTACCACTGATTATAATTCATCTGATAAATACTATGATTTTAATAAATTTATGGATATGGGCAAAGTTCATTATGGAACAGCAGAACCATATAAAGGAATGACTTACATAGGTAGTCCTTTAAAAGAAAAAAATGATGTAACTAAAATTAATAAAATGAATATAGAATTGAAAAATATGTCTAATCAATTAAATAGTCATCAAAAAGATTTAAATAAATAATAAATATATAGGGTGATTGGTTACAAGAAAGTTAATTCTTTATCATTTTGAAACACACTAGTAAAATCACCAATAATAGGATAGTTTTCATTTACAAAATCATAATTAATATTTTTTTTCAGATTTAATTTCTTTTAATTTTACAAGAATACTATTATATTTATTAAGCAATTCTCCATCAATATCATTTACAAAATTTGTAATGTCTATAATTAAATATTTTAATTCAAATTTAAAATAATCTAATCTAACTTCTTCTTTTACAGTATGACTATAAGCTCTCATTTTTTCTAAATCATTATTAACTTCTTTATCAGTTTTATTTTCAAAGGTAAGTCTAAGTTTTCTTAATAAATCCCCAAAAACTTTATATTTATTTATTAATTCAGAGTCATTTTCTCTTTCTTTAACTTCATATAATAAATTAACTATACTATTTAATCCACTTTTTTTAATCATATTAAATTCCCAAAGTGTATCTTCTTGTTTTAAATAATTCACGCTTTGTTCCTTGTGTGTTTTTTTCAAAATAATGTAAAGGAATACTTTGGATTTACAAGTCAATATACCAAGGTATTTCCATCATATTAAACTAATTATTAGTTTCATAAAAGCCACTTACAAATTAATAAAAACATTATAATTTATAAAAAAAGTTGAAATCAAATTTCAATAAGTTATAGTTTTGTAGCCCAAAACTTAACAGAAAAGGGATTCAACTTATGGAAAGTATTATACTAAATTTATCTTCAAATTTTTCAAAAATGTGGACTAAAATTCTTACTAGTTCATTTTCATTATACATATATTGTCTTTTTAAGTATAAATGTATTGCCATGATCTAACAAACCTTGCTTGTCAACTATATCAATATTTTTACCTAATGATTGCTTTAATATATCT
>JAYEIM010000080.1:0-1646 GCA_034660095.1 Campylobacterota bacterium
TGGCTCAAATATTATATTAATCATTTCTTCATGAGCATATATTGAATTATACTTATTATATATAAAACTATATAGGCTTTCATATTGGTTCTGTTCTCCTGTTTCTTCTGTTATGTAGAAGTTTTTCAGATTATTCAGAAAAAAGAACATATTGTTTTGTATGATTATATTGTGTCCATATAGTTTTATTGTTGTTTTATTTTTAGTTGAAGTAATTATATATGTTTCTGGGTCTTTTCTATGTTTTTTTAACTTGTAGATGTTTCTTGAGTGTGTGATTATTCTTTTTTCTATCATATTATTTAACTTTCTTATCCATTTAATTATTGTTGAGTCTGATACTTGCTTATCTTGCTCTTTTAAATATTTATATAGATATTCTAGTAAATCCTTAACTAATAGATTGTTATATTCCTTAGGATTATAATTATAATATTCTAGTATTTTTATTATTGTTTTATATGAATAATGTTCATGCCATTCTATAAATCCTATTCTTCCACCTGTTGCTTTCATTGTTGGTGGTTTCATACTTTCTATTTTTTCTGAATTCTGGAATTCTGAATTCTGAATTTCTTTTTTATCTCCTAGCCAGTATCTATTATTGTCTTTTATTGCTTGTATAATCTCCTCATCTTGTTTTACTATTGTTTTTCCCCATATTTGCGATAGTTCTTCATCTTCTTTGTTAATATATTCTAGTTTATTATCAAAATAATTTAATATATATTCAATAGGTTTTATATTTATTGTTACAAGATTATATTTTATGTTTAATTTGTTAAGCATATCAATATCCGAATTGTATATTATATTTCCATAGTTATGCTGGTCTCTATTTAATTCTATATATCTTTCTTTATTGCTTGATGATTTAGTTTTCTTTCGTGGTGGTATTATAGTTTTATTCTTAATATCTTTATTTTTTAGTAATTTAAGTCTATATTTTACTTTTTTGTTAGATATTTTATCTAGTTCATCTTTATCTATATGTATAATTCTGTATTTACTTATCTTTCTAATGATTTGTTTTTTTATATCTTCTTTATCATTTATATTAAGCGATACTTCAAATCTCATAACATTTATATCGCTATTATGTTTAAGAGATTCTTTTTTTGTTTTATTATAATAATATGCTCTTTGTTTATTATTTTTATATTTTAATTCTATTGCTTTTTCTTCTTTTAATAGTTGTATGATTTCTTTTATAAATTCTTTTATATTTATTTTAGTATCAAATAATTCTTTTTTCTGATATTCTGATAATATTCTAAGTAGTAGTTCATTTTTATTTTTATTATTTTTATCTATTTTCTTCTTTTTTATTTTATTTCTTAGATTTATACATTTAATTATATTTATTATTGGGTTTAGTGTTACTTTTTTTATTATATGTATTGGTATTGTTATTAAATCTTCTGTAAGTTCTTTTATTGATATTTCACAATATTTTTCTAATTCACTTATAGTTAAATTTTCTCTATTATTAAATAATTCTATTATTTCTTGTGTAAAATACTTTATTTCTTTATTTACATAATCAATATGAAAATTTGCTCTATTTCTATATTTACTTATTACAAGATCTACTGCGGTTTTATTTTTGTATTTTTTATATAATTCTTCTTCTAGTTTTTTAAGTT
>JAYEIM010000080.1:1746-3174 GCA_034660095.1 Campylobacterota bacterium
TATTGGTGTTAAGTCTATTGTATTTGTATATTCCATAAATTTATATTTACGTATATTGTCATATATAATTTCTTGTCTTTTTGTTTCTTCTATTATATTTTCTTTTTCTATGTTTATTAAAATATAACTTATTTGTTTTTCAATACTTTGTTTGTAATATATATTTACTTCATTGTTTTCTATAACTTCATTTAATTCTTTTGAATTTGTATTGTCTATATTTAGTATCTTTTTTATTTCATATTTTTTATAGTATCTTTCATATTTAATTTTTAATTTACTTAATCTTTTTACAATTTGTTTATACTTGTTTCTCTTATCTACTAATTTATTTACTTCATCGAATCCATCGGGGTATAATGATGATTTAAAGTCATATATATAATAATCATCTTCTAATTTGTCTATTTTATAGTTATATTCTTCTATTTTGTTTTTTATTTCTTCGTATCTATCTTTTGCTTTATATTGTATTTCTACATTTTCATTATCTAGTAAGTTGCTAGTTATAATATATTCTTGATTATGTAGATTTATCATGTAATTATTTAATATATTCATTTTATCTATTAAGTCTGTTTTTTCTAGTAATACCATATCACTTCTATATGCTATTTTTTTTATGTAATCTCTTGCGTGTATTAAATCTAGGTTTTTATTTGTATTTGTATCTTTTAGTAATTTGTATAATTCTTGAAGTTCTATACTACTTGAGTAGGTATAAGGGTTTTTGTTAAATGGTGCTGCTATTAGATAATCATCTTTATGTATTACTGTATCTCTTGCTATATCAATGTTTTTTAATTTCAATGTAAATTTATCTGATAAATAATCTTTATTTGTATGTATTGTATAAGTCTTGATATATTTCAATAGCCTATATAATACGTTATATAGCAATGTATCTTTTTTACTATATTTTTTCATACCAATAATTTTTACACTGTTATATATCTTTTGTTCATTTACTTTATATAAATGCACTTTATCATTTTTATCTGTATATGATGTTTCTATTTCTACATATTTTATTGATGTATTTAATACAAATGCTATATGATTTCTTGCTCCTACTTTTTTTAATTTATATATATCTGTATAATTTCTTTCTGCTTTAACATTTTTGTATTCTTTATTTATAGTTTGGTGTGATGTATTATAAAACCATTTAATTTCTTCATTTGTAAAATAATCATCGCTACTGCTATTATGTTTTGATATTCTATTGTATAGTTTTTTTTGGTCTTCTTTTGTTTGTTTTGCTTGACCTACTTCTTTTATGTTTCCTTTATATTCATTTTTATCTAGGTAAATTAGGTCTGTATCTTCTATAAACTTATTAAGCATTATTCTGAATTCCAGTATATTTCCTATGTGTTCTGCTGAAAATCTTATATAGTCTATGTGTGTTTCAATCATTTATTACCT
>JAYEIM010000081.1:0-3172 GCA_034660095.1 Campylobacterota bacterium
AGATTTTGTATTGTTTCTAAGTCTAGTTTTATTCTGTCATTTACATGGTTTCTGTTTAGCTTTATTTTTTTATCTAATTTTTGTTTTTCATGTTTTTCTTTTTGTTTTTCTTTGGCGAAGCTGGATGAGTAATTTATTATATTTCTAGATAATGTTTTATCTCAAATTCAGTACATTTTAGACAATGTTTTGATTGATATATTTAAAACTCAGTTATCTACTATCTCATTTTAAAAAACACATTAGATCTTTAGTATTTGAAGTTCAATTGTATTCCAAAAATAATTCACTTGTAATTTGTTTATTTGTTTCTTTGTTTATCCACCTTCTCTTTTTGAGAATTATTTTTGCAATATAGTTTCTTAATGGAAAATCATTAATAGTTTTTTCTGGATAGAATCATTTTGAAACTATTTGAGATCAAAAACTATTTTTAGGAATTATATTTTTTTCTTCAATATAAAAAACAATAGTTCATTTATATGGCTTTAAACTATCATTTTTTATCTTTTCTGTTTTTGATATTCTGAATCTTTCCCAGTTAATCTCTTCTGGGAAAACCAAGTCTAATAATTCTTCATAATCCATTAAATATTTTTAATTTTTTAATGGTTTTATTTTAGGTAAGAAAATTTAATCCACAAGATTTGAGATTATGCCAATTTAGTAAGGATAATTTAGTGTATGGAAAAATAACAAGAATGAGCTTAATAGCATCAATTTTTTTATTAAGTGGTTGTGCTACAGATTCATTGTTTTTAAATAATTTAAATAACAATGCTACAAAAGAAAAAAAAGAAGAAGTTAAGACTTTACAATCAAATAAAAAAGGTGATTTTTCCGCTACTAATGTAAAAGTAAAACCTGAAATGGCAAAACAGAATATGACTAATACTTTTAGTAAAAAAGTATTAGTTGAACAACCAAAAATAGAGTCTAAAAAAATTGTATTATTAAATAAAAATAGTATAGATGCTTCAAATGAAATTAAAGAAAAAATTAAAGAGTTAAAAATATTACCTTATAGTTTTATCACAACAACATGGGAAGATATAAAAAAAGATATAAATAGTTTCAATAAAGATGAGAAACGTAAATTAGAAGAATTGAAAATTGAAATTAAAAAAGCAAAGGAAGAGTCTTTTGATGCGGAATCTGTAGTTGCTAATAATATTAACAGATTAGAAATTTTATATTTTAAAATGTATGATTTGTTTAGAGCAAAATATGACTTAATAAATAAAAAAAATCAATTAATTAAAATTAAACAAACAAAAATTGATGACCTGATAAAATATCCAAATGAAAATGATTTTACTACTTATAAAATCATAGTAAATAAAATTTATTTTAATAATGATACTGACAAAAACAGTATTAAAGAATATTCAAAAGATTTAGCTGAATATAAAGCATCTCAAGTTGTAAAAAAAGAGTTTATTAAAATAGTCAAAGAGACAATTGATGTTGATGGTAAAAGAACAGACACTAATTATGATAAATCAATGAAAGGAGTATTGAAAGATAATATAGAATTTATATATGATGATTATGAATTTGAAAAACAATATCAGGTTCTAGTTTCAATTAATAAAGTTAAAATAGAATCAGGGAAAAAAACCATTACAGAACCTACTTTACCACCGGGTGCTAAGTTAAAGAATGATTTAGGAAAAAACAATGGTGCTGTAGGGCTTGATAGTTACGAAATAGATTTTGAATTACCTACTGAACCATTAATACAATTAAATCAATATGTAGCAGATACTAAATATGCAAATAATACATTTATTGGTTTTGAAGCAACTTTAAAAATGTATTCAGAAAAAATAAAAAAATACTCTAATAGGATTGTAAAAATTGATAATCAAATTTCTGAAATAGACAAAGAAATAAATAATACATTTTCAAGTAAAAATGGACTTAAAAATGAATTTATTCAACTAAAAACATCTTGTAGTGATTTTAGTAATAAAAGAGAAGAAGAGTATAATAAGTTAAATTTACTTAATTCATTTAAGTATGTACAAAAATATCCCATTTTTGATTTTATAAAAAATACTGATGATAAGTCAGCAAATCAGCTTACTCAAAATTTGGCATTTACTATATTTGATAATACAAATACAAAGTTAAAGTCTAAAGTATTTTTAAATTCAGTTTTAAGTACAAATTATAGCTGGACTAATACAAAACATAATGTGGGAATTTTACCAACTGTTTATTCTGTAGATTTATACAATAGAACACACAATACAGTTAATAATATAAGTAGATATGGATTAGGAGAAGTTTTTACAATTAATCATAAAGTAGAAGTTACTAATTTAAATCAATTTAAAAAACCATCAGTTGAGGAATGTTTTAATAGTAACAGCTATTTTACAAGTAGAAATAAGCCTTTATTTAAAAATCTTACAGTTGAGAAAATTAACCATTTAGAAGAATTACATAAAAACAATGTAGATATATCAAATGGTCAAGACAGATATTTTAATTATCTTTTTAACAATTATGATAAAGATGAAAAAAGATTTATTAAAACTTGCACAAAAGGGAGAATTTATGGAAATGGTAGAGCTAAAACTAAAGAAACTGCAATTGATAAAGCAAAAGTTAATTTAGTTGAAAAACTATATGGAATATCAATAACTCAAAAATCTAAATTGATGATAAAATGTTATTCGACAAATGAAAAGGCTTATTGTGAAGATAAGTACGAAAAATATATTAAAGAAACATTAGTGGGCAATATAGAAATAAAAAAACCTATAAAAGTAGAAAAAGATACTAGAGGTTATATTAAAGCTACAATAAAGTCAAAATGTAGTACTAATGTATATGAAAATATATTTGTGAATAAGTTAAGTGGTTTTTCAAACTACTTGAATAAGAATAAATAACATAAAGGGAGATATAGAATGAGGTTTATTAATTATTTAATTATTTGTATGAGCTTAATCATAACAAATGGTTTGGCAGAACAAGCTACAAAAAGAGTAGTACTCGATAAATTTGGATGTGGAAAAGGATTTACAGATAGATGTCAAGAGGGTACAATGTTTATAGACTATTATCCCGATGGAACATTATCTCGTTATGCGGTAAGACAAGGATATAAATTCTCTAGCGGGGAAGATGAAAGTATAGTTATTGAAAAAGCTAGAATGTT
>JAYEIM010000082.1:0-3152 GCA_034660095.1 Campylobacterota bacterium
TCAAGCTCTAAGTAAAATATTTGCCAAACTATCTGAACCTTTTGATGAGTTTGATAAGATGGATAGTGAGACTGTAAATGGCTGAGATGAGCTATATAATTAAGTCTAAATATTCAAGCTCTCTTGATAGTTTAAAAAATACTAGCTATGATATAGAAAATAGAGTTTATATGTGTCAAAGTGATATGGGGGTGGTGGATTTTGATGCTCTTACTTTAGAACTATACCCACAAAAACAACCTGCATCTTATGATACACTGATGATAGAAGAGGATATCAAAGAGATATTTTGTGTAGAGTTCAAAAATCAAAAAACATCAGATATAGACAATACACAACTACATAAAAAAATAAAAGATAGCGATACCACTTTAAAAAAACTATGTAGTGAAAACAGTATCAATAAAAATGAATATAACTATAAACTTTGTGTAGTTTACAAACAAGATACAACAAAACCACAATACAGAAGATTTAAAGAAAATATCGTTCATTTTGGACTTGATATTTATAGTGGTGTTTATTTTGATAGTATTGTTACTAATGAAATAGGCTTTTTTCAAAAAGAGTTTATGAAAAAGTATGGGTGCTAGTTGTGGATAAAAGTTTAATTACTACTAATCAAAATGCTAAAGTAGCTTTGAGTAAGTCAAAAAAACTATTAAATATTACAAGTATGATACTTGGGGAAAAAGATGAAGCATGGATTGAAAGACTTTGGAAATGGGCGGATGAAAATCATATTGCAAACAATATAATTCCAAGAAACAAGAATGAATTAGCAATCATAAAAGAAATTAATTTATCATCAATTGAAAATAATCCAAACTATGATATAGATAATGGACTCATGACAAATTACAAAAATAACTATAAAAGTAAGTCTAAAATTGATGAAATAGCAAAAGAATTATATATGCTTTTTGCTTTAGAAAAATTGGACTGCAGTAATAATAATTTAATGAAATTACCAAAGGGTATTAAAAATCTTCATAATTTAACTTCACTTAATTTAAGTCATAATAATATATATGAATTAACTAATGAAATTGGTATTTTATCGAATCTAAAAGAACTAAACATTAGCTTTAATAAACTTAATAAATTACCCGCAGAAATTACTCAATTGCAAAATGTGAAATATTTATTTTTGAAGAACGATAACTTGGTATTATCATATATGCAAAAAAAGTGGTTGGAAAAAATACAGAAAAAAGGAGCTATTGTTTTTATTTAAGAGGCTATGTTGATATAAAATATATTTAAAAAAATTAATCAAGGAGAAAAATAATATGGGATTATTTGATATTTTTAAAAAGAAAAATGATGATTTTCTTTCAGAAGAAGAGAAAGAAGCTAAACTGCTTATGGAACAAGGTATGAATGCAAGAATTAACAATGACTATGAAAAAGCATTGAACTATTTCAATAAGTCACTAGAAATAAAAGAACATCCAAGTGTATATTTAAATAGAGGTGCAATTTATCAAATATATGATTTGTATTTACAAGCAAAGTTAGATTATTTGAGGGCTATAGAAATTGAAGATACAAATCCAACATTATTTAAAAATGAAACTATAAAAGCTGCTACAGAGAATCTAAATCAAATAGAAATTATTTGCAATAAGATTGAAGAAAATGGTGAAAAAATGCGTAACTCTATTTATGATGATGGTATTGACTATGCAGCTAAAAGAATAGCAGAAATAACAGTAGAAAATTTTTTAATTAATAAAGAGGATATCAATTATTTTATTTTATGTGAGCTTAAAGTATTTTATGAATTAGGTGGGGTATTCAAAATGTTTACACAAAATACAGGAATAAATGATTCTCTTTATCATAATCCAACACCATCTATTAATGTAAATCAAGATAAGCAAAATAATGCATTTTATTATACAAGACAAGTATGGGGTAGCTTAAATGACGATCTGGACACAGTTACTAGATTAAGATTAAAAATAATAGAACTACTTATATCTAAAAGCTCTTACAATAATAATTGAACAGAAATATAAGCAGCATAGAAATACTATTTTAAAAGGAAATAAACCCATGCCGAAATTTCAATTTTATTTACCTGTTGAAACAGACTTAACAAGAGTACAAAGAAAAGCTAAAGCTAATATAGGACTCAATAATGAACTTAATTAAATATCATAAAGATCAATTTTTTAATGATCTAAGTAGTATAAAAAAAGCACTTGGAAATTTTGATGATAGTATATCAATTGTGGTTATACAAAAGAAAAATCAAAGTGGATTAAATACTGAGTTTTTAGAAGCTAGAAATGTTTTTTTAAAACTAGAAAACAAAGATTATTTTTTAATATGCTATATGTTTCATGTACTTTTTGATCAAGTTTTATATTCGATTTCTGCACAAAAGAAATATTCAAGTTATATAAATTTTTCTAATAAAGTACCTAATTTTTGTGGTTTTCTTGGTACTTATCATTACAATATGAATCCGTTTTTAATAATAGACTATTTAAATAAATATGAAAATATTTTTGATGAATTTAAAATATTTACTGATTTTATATTAAGTGACTTTACGACTAAGCTTAATGAACTATATATTTTAGATAAACATAATATTATAAAAAGAAAAATAGTTAGAGATATTGTAGATTCTATTCAATGCCATGCTAACACATCCAAATATTTAGAATATTTATCGGAAAATGTTATAATTTATATTAAATAAGAATTGTAATTTAGTATGAATATAAATATATCAAAGGAGCAAAATAAAATGAACAACCATCTTTCAAAAATTAAAAAAAACCTATATGAGATAGAAACTATTTTATCTACAGATACTACAGTAAAGCTATTGGCTAAATATAATATAGATAGTAAAAAGTTTTTAGATACTATAAATCTTTATATGAAATATTTTAATAGCTTAGAAAATATTGAAGATGATCTATTGATACAAATGCTTGATGAAAAACTAGATTATTTTGTAAAAAACTCACAAAATAATGCTAATATAACTTTATATCATGCAGAACTATCAACATCTATAACATTTGTTCAAGATAAAGCCGACAAGCTTTTGAATCTGAATAGTTTAATAGATACTAAAAATGATGAGAGATTAAAGACTGACATAACAAAACCCATAGATAGTATAAGTA
>JAYEIM010000083.1:0-3151 GCA_034660095.1 Campylobacterota bacterium
TCTAGTGTAGTTCTAATAAAAACTAAAAGAGCTTCTGTTTTTTGCTCTCTTAGTTGAGTTGGTTTTATTCTATTTTTACAGTTGGCTAGATTCATATATAGAAGAGTTTTTTAAAAACTCTCCCATTAATCTGCATCATTATTAGCTACAACTTGTTGAATAGGTTCAACTGGTTGTTCCTGCTTTACTTTTTGTTTAGAAGCTTGTTTTGTAGAACTCATCTCTCTGGCTTTTACACTATCTTTACCTATAAACTCTTTTTCGTTAGCATTTTGAATAACTAATTTAGCAATTGTATCTGTTTGAGATGCTATATCATTTGTTTCAGATGCAATAGAAGCATTTGCTTGAGTTTGTTGGTCAAGTTGTGCAACTGCATCATTAATTTGTTCTACACCAAGTTGCTGTTCTTTTGAAGCTGATTCTACATCATTTATAAGAGCAATAGTTTTAGATATATTTTCATTTAGTCCTGCATATCCCTCTGTCATTTTATCCGAAATAGCTTTACCTTCATTTGCTTTATTTGTTGCATTTGCTACAAGAGTCTTGATTTCATTTGCTGCCTCTGCTGAACGAGACGCTAGATTTCTAACCTCTTGTGCAACAACTGCGAAACCTTTACCAGCTTCACCTGCTGTTGCTGCTTCAACTGCTGCATTAAGTGAAAGAATATTTGTTTGGAATGCAATTTGATCGATAACAGTGATAGCTTCGCTAATGGCACTTACTTCTGTATTTATCTCATCCATAGATTTTGTTGTCTGATTTGCTAAATTTTGACCATTTGAAACTGAACTTTTTACATCTTCTCCGTACTTAGCCATCTCTATAACTGTATTTGTATTACTTGCAATATTTGATGTTACCTCTTCAAGAGCTGCTGCTGTTTCTTCTAAAGCTGCTGCTGCTTCATTTGAGTTTTTATTTAATAAATCAACATTTTCTAATAATAAATTTGAACTATTATCAAGAGTCATCCCATTTTCTTTATTTTCAACCAACATTTTAGTAACAGCCTCTTGAATACTTTTAATATCATTTAATAAATAGTCAAAAACACCACCTTTTTCTATCCCATCTATAGTTAATTGTTTTCTATAGTCTAGTTTTGCATACCCATCTAAAACACCATTTATATCAATAAATATATTTTTTAAATTTTGAAGTGATTGATTTACTGTTTGTTTTAATTCTAATAATACAGGATTGTTTGTGTTGGCTTCAATATGTTGTGAAAACCAACCTTTTCCAACTCTATCCATAACCACTTTAGTATCTGCTATAAATTTCATATCTTCTTTTATGCCATCTTCAATTGATTGTAGATACTTATTGAAGTCTTTTGCTATATCACCTAGCTCCTCTTTTGTATCTAAATCAACTCTTAAACTACTATCTTTAGAATCTAAAAGATTTTTAACCCCTGAATGTAAGCTCTTTATCCCTTTGTTTATAGAACTATTTATAA
Source organism: Campylobacterota bacterium (assembly GCA_034660095.1). GTDB lineage: Bacteria > Campylobacterota > Campylobacteria > Campylobacterales > Arcobacteraceae > JAIOSF01. The sequence goes on from JAYEIM010000083.1 coordinate 1,472, forward strand.
CAACTGAAAAGATAATACTAACTATTAATACCATGAAAATAATAGTTGCAACTTCAATTAATAAACCTGAGATAGTATCATTAAATTTTGTTTGTAACATCTGTTGCTTTTTTTCAATTTTTTTTAATGTAGGAGCAATTTTACCCTTTAAGGCTCTCCATGGCTTTAATAATATTTTACCATCATTTTTAATAAGTTTTTTAGTTTCAAGAGCTTTTTTGTGAACAACTTTTGCAATTTTGACATACTCATTTATAAAATTCTCTAGTTCCGCAAAATCTTCTTTACTTACTTTTTCTAATTTTTTACTATAACTTTTGATTTTTTTAAGACCTCCACCTATAGTTTTTACAGGTTTTGGTTTTGAATTATCTATAATGTAAACATTTGTAGCAGAGTTTACTAGTAATCCACCAACAGCTATAGATTTAATATAGCTTATCTCTTCACCAATATTCTTGGTTTTTATATATTGAGATTTTAATGCATTTACCTTATTATTTACAACTAAACCAATTGCTATACATCCAACTATTGCTATTGCAGATAGTATCCATAATTTTAACTTTATTGTTAAATTTTTCATTTTATTTTTCTCCTTTATATTGCATTGCACCAAATCTTTATACTAGAAGTATGTAAAAATACAATTTATAATATTGTAATAAAAATTTGTAACACAAAGGTGACAAAAAGTTAAAATTTGGAAATTTTAAGAATATTTAAAATCAACAATAAACTTAGCACCACTTTTATAATTCAGTACTTTAATACTTGCACCAATTTTATCTAAAATAAGTTTACTAAGATACATACCCATCCCTGTGCCAGTTGTTTTTGTAGTATATCTAGGCTCAAATACTTTATCTATCTTTTTCTCATCTATACCACCTGCATTGTCATAGTATTCCAATATCGTGGTGGCTTCTTTTTTATATGATTTAACAGTTATTTCTCTATTTTCTATATTATTTTCATTAAAAGCATCGATTGAGTTCTGGATTAGATTTATCAAAATATGTTTAAATTCATTTGGGATGATATTTACCTCAATAGACTCATCTATAAAGACTTCTAACTCTACTGTATTGTTGACTAGATTATCTTTTAATAAAATCTGTACACTTTGAAGTATCTTTAGAAGTGGTATTTTTTCTAACTTATTATTTTGCGTAAAAAATCCTCTAAATTCATTGAGTGTTTGGGTTAAGTGACTAAAGCCACCTCTTTGATCCACTAAAAACTTATCTATCTCGTCATTATTTATATAGCCATCTTTGATATCCATTTTGGCTATATCTGCTCTAATATTCATAATATTTACTTGTGCAAGCCATTGGTGAGCTATCATATCTATCATCTCACCCATAGCTGCATTTTTTGATTGAGAGATAAGATATTGTGCTGAAGCTTTTTTGTTTGCTACGCTTTGAGAAACTTTATAAAGAGTATCTAAAGTTTTCTCAAATGAGATTGGCTTTAGTAAAAAGTAGTTTATCCCAAGGTCAATTAGTCTCATCAATTTATCAGAATCATTATATGCAGAAACTACCATTATCTCTTGATGGGGATTTATATTTTTAATAGCTTTTGCCATCTCTATACCATTTAATTTTGGCATATTTATATCACTTATAACTATATCATAATAGTTTCCCGTTTTATTAAAGTACTTATCAT
>JAYEIM010000084.1:0-15021 GCA_034660095.1 Campylobacterota bacterium
TTGGACGCGAATTATAATGGGTTTTTTATTCTTTGTCAAGGGTTTGGGCTTAATGGGGGCTTAAATTTTGGGATTCTTTTTTATCTAAAAACGGACTAATAAGTTTTAGTTATTTATAGGTCATAGTTGTCAATAAACAACAGTATATAAACTCTACCTTTTTTATCTATATACTTTTCGGTTTGTATTAATTCTCTATATTTAAATATCTCTTCATTTGTTAATGAAAAGTCATTGAGTTTATCTTGTAAATTTCTCTGTGCTCTATTTCTAGCTAAATTTTCTTGATAATCTTTACCTTTAAAATGCTTATTTGCTTTTCCAACTCCATAATATTTATAATCTTGACAATCACCTTTTAGCCAATTTGGTATTTTATTTTTATCTTTTACTATTCTATTTGCTTTTTTTAGTCGTTTTATTTTTATATTTGCTAAAGATTCAAACAATCCATTTGGATAATTTTTTTTATATAATTCCAATAGTTCGATATCATTGCTATTTTTAACTTCATCCCAAAACATTTTATCTGCATCATTTGCATACAAATTAACAATTAAAAATAATATTATTAAGTTTTTCATAGTTTTATAACCTTAGCTCCATATCCACCCTCTTTTGCAGTAGCATCATTATAGCTAACTACACTTGGATGAATATCTAAAAATTCTGCAACTGCTCTGGATAATTTACCAGTACCAATTCCATGATAAACTAATACCTCATCAAATCCTGCTATTAAACTATCCGATAGAAATTTATCAAGATTTTCTATCGCTTCTTCTGCTCGTTGCCCATGTAGATCTAATTTTATATGTCCAGATGATGGTTTTTCAACATTTATTTTAATATTCTTCGGTTTTATTTTTACAGCATTTCCACTTCTTTTTAAAGAAGATAATGGTAATTGTAATTTCATCCCATCATCTGTAGCAACAGTTGCTTTTTTACCTTTTATAGATATTAGTTTACCTTTTGTATTGTTATACTTAACTCTATCCCCTACTTTTAAGTCAATTGGCTCTTGAATTTTTTCTATTTTTATCTCTTTTTTCTTTTGATGTGCAACATTCAATATTTTGTGTTGTTCTTTAGAATTATTGACTTTTACTGCTTGTTTCACTTCATCAATTATATCGTTATATTCTTTTTCAAGTTTTTCTTTTTGTAGTACCAAATCATCATCAATATTGTCTTTTTGTTCTTTAAGGTTTTTTTCTAGTTTTTCTGTATTTTCAATTTTTTCATCAAGCAACGCTATTTTTTGTTTATATTCTCTCTCAAGTTCGCTACTTCTTTCAATTAACTCATTTAATTTATCTTTATCATCACCATAAACCTCTTTAGCACGACGAACAACACCCAAAGGTATATGATATCTTTGTGCTGTTTCAAAAGCATAACTTTTCCCTATTGTTCCTTGTAAAAATTCATAAGTTGGCTTACGATTTTCCTCATCATAAAGTGCGGCTATTAAATCAACTTTTTCATTTGATGCAAGAAGTGCAGCTAGTCTTTTATGATGCGTTGTTACAATTATTTTAATATTTTTATTTATCAACTCTTCAATTATCACTTTAAAAAGTGATGCAGCCTCATCGCTATCCGTTCCAAGCTCTATCTCATCTACACCAACAATTGTATTTGTTTTTGAAAAAAGTTTACTAAACTCTAGCATTCTACCTGCAAAAGTTGATATATCATTTTTTACATTTTGAGGGTCATCCAATATCGCATTTATATCTTTATAACTTCCAATAGTTGTTGAAGGGTCACAACTATATGGTATAAGATATTTTGACATATAAACAGCAGATAAGATTGATTTTAAAAGCATTGTTTTTCCACCAGCATTAACACCAGTAATCATAATAACACTTTTTGTAAAATCCACCGTAACACTTTTTGCATTAGATAAAGCAGGATGTTTAAAGTCAACTAGCTTTTGAATTTTTGCATTATTTCTTGGTAATATAAAGTTAAAGTTATTATTTCTCGCAAATTGTATTCTTGCTTGATAGTGATCATATCTATCAAACTCTTTATTGATAAACTTTAAAAACATAAGATGATTAGAGAGCAAAGAGCTAAACTCTTTAGTTATTTGATAAAGGATATCATCTTTCATATTTACTAAATCAGCTTGTTTTTGTTTAAGTTCACTTACACTATGAGGTAGTATATAAAAAAAACCACCTTGACTTCTATCTAGAACTTTTGATTTTATAACATGATTAAATCCAGCTCTAACCATAAGAGTTTGCTCTCCATGAACTAAATGTACTTGTCGATCTACCAAATATGGTTGTAAATTTTTACTATTTATTATTCCATAAAGTTTTTGTTTTATTGCATCTCTATTTGAATATAAACTGCTATTTATTCTATCCAATTCATCACTAAAACCATGAAGTAATTCACCTTTATCATCAAAAGCATCCAATATTTTTTCTAACTCTACAGGTATTATTATTTTCTCTATCCAAGATTCAAGTTTACCTATAAAATCAAATTTTTTTAGATATTTAAAATAGTTTATGATTTTTACAAATTCATATATCTCATATATTTTAATATTACCTTGTTTTTGTAGATAATTTAATACACCATCTAAATTTGACAACTCCAAAGGAGTTTTTAGTTCATACTTTTCCAATTCTTGAATAATTGTATAATGAACATTTATATCACCATCTAGTGTAATCTTTTTTTCTCTGCTAAAAAGTGATTGTAATGAATCTATATGATTTGATATATCGAGTTTTTTTATTATCATTATTGGTTAATTAAAATTGCTAAGGCTACTCTATCTTTTACATTTAATTTTAAGAATATACTACTTACATGTTTTTTTACTGTTACAAGTTGTATCCCTAGGTTTTGACCTATCTCTTTATTTGAAAAGCCTTGTGCAACTAAAGAGGCTACATCTTGCTCTTTTGAAGATAGTTCATCTAATGATTTTGATCTATTATCATTTTGCGTTTCTATACTTATATTTTTTATAATAAAATTCATAAGTTGCGGATATATCCATACATTTCCACTTTTTATTGTTTGAATTGCTTGGTCAATTATAATTTTACTTGTATTTTTACCTAGATAACTTTTAAAGCCTTTTTTTATAAAAAAAGCACCTTGAGCAAGTTTTGGTTGATTTGTAAGTGCTACAACTTTTAATGATTTAGGGATGATTTCAAAATACTCTATCACATCATCTATTGTTTTAAACTGATCAATATCTAAAATAAATATATCTTTTTCATAAAAATCATGTTCTATATCAAAGAAACTGTTGTCTATAGTTCTAACTATATAATTTTTTTTCCAATATTCTTGAATAATATCAAAATTTGAATCTATATAAATCATATTAATCTCTTTGTGTTGTTTTTAATATAGGCTTAAGTAAAAATGACATAATACTTTTTTTACCAACTAATACATCTGCATTTACCATCATACCTATTTTTATCTTATACTTTTCATTATTGTTTAGATAGTTTTTATCTGTTTTTACATATATTAAATATTGGTTCTCACCTGTATCTTTATCAGTAATAGTATCTGGACTAATATTTGTAATTTTTCCTTCCAGATCTCCATATATCGAATAATCAAATGCAGTTACTTTTAATTTAACTTTTTGACCTATATGAAGTTTTGCTATCTCTTCTGGTTTTATTTTTACCTCTGCTACCATCTCATAATTATCAGGAACAATTGTTAGTAGTTCTGCAGATGATTGTATTGAAGTACCCAATGTATGAAAAAATAACTCTTTAACTATACCATTTACAGGTGATTTTATAACGGTTCTTCGTATAATATCCTCAAGATTCTTTTTTGTTTCTTGTAATCTTAAAATTTCTGCTAATGTTTCACCATATTGCAATGAAGCTTTATTTCTAAAGTTTAATTTTGTTTCCTCAATAGCATCTCTTATCTCTTGAATTTGATTTTTAAGCTGAACTACAAGTTCTTTGGAGCTATTTAATTCACTTTTAGCATCATTAAGTTCTCTCTCTAATAGTCCTAATTCATATTTCGTAAATATTTTTTTCTTTTCAAGAACTTTTTTTACTTGAAACTCTTTTTCAAGCATAGAATAATTTTTACTCAATACACTATATCTGTTTTTTGCAGCTATCATTTCACTTTGTTTTGATTTAATTTGCTCTTGCTGTTTAGATATATTTTTATTTAATGCACTAATATTTGAAAAATAATAACTTTTTTCTAGATCTAAAAGTCTTTCATCACAATTTTCATGACAAACTATTTTATCAATATCTACTCCTGTAGATTCTGCTTCAAGTCTAACTACTTTCGCCAATAATTCAGTAAGACGAATTTTATTTTCATCTAATTTTGTTTGGTGAGCTAAAGTATTTAATCTAAGTAATATTTGCCCTTCAACAACACTATCTCCCTCTGAAACTTCTATACTAGATAATATTCCACCTTCATAGTTTTTCAAACTCTGAATTTTTGATGTTGGTATAAATTTTCCTGTTCCTCTTGCTAATTCATCTATATCAAAAGAAACAGCATAAATTAAAAATAAGAAAATAAAACCCACTACAACTTTTACAACCATACTAACTTTATATGATATTGTATCTATAACAGCAGCACTTGTTGTTGATACAAAATCTAAAGAACTATTATCTAACTTTTCTTGAGAAAACATTTTTACCTGTAGTTTATGTAGTAACTTTGCACTAGTAATATCATGTATTACTAGTATAAAACCACTATGTTTATCTTCATAAAATATTGGACAAATTATTGTTTTAGTATAAATATCTTGATCAAATTTCGATATCAATGTCAATTCAGTACCCCAAGACTCTTTCCCTTGGTTTTTAACATATTCACAACCATTGTAAAACTTAGATACAGAGTCTTTATCTATAATTTTACTAAAATTTTGATTTCTCAAAGAATCATCAGTATATCCCATAATATCACTAAAAGCTTTACTTACATTTTGAACATTTAAATTCCCATCAACTTCACAATATGCCATATGCTCTTGGGCAATATCATTAAAGTTGTGCATCTCTTTAAGTTTTTCTTCAAGAATAGCATTCATAAAACCTGAATCTTGATCTATCATTTCTTAACTCCACTTAGTTTGTCTAAAACTTCTTGTTTTGATCCATCCATAACAATTTTACCACTATCCATAACTATAATTCTATCAACCAAAACTAAATCAGCTGGATTATGAGTAACAATCACAAGGGTTTTATTGTATAAATACTCTTTCAAGTTTTTAAGAACTTTTTGTGATGTACCACTATCAAATGATTTTGTTGGTTCATCCAATATAAATAGTGCACTATCATCTAAAACTGTTCTAGCTAGGGCTATTGCTTGGGCTTGTCCACCTGAAACATTTTCACCTTTTTCCACTATTGGTAATTCAAAACCTTTAGAGTGTTTATTTATAAAATCACTGGCACAACTTATATTTGCAGCTTTTAAAAGCTCCTCATCACTAGCTTTTGTATTTTTTATAGTTATATTACTTCTGGCAGTCCCAGCAAATAGTGAATTTTCTTGAGACATATATGATATATTTGATCTAAGTTCTACTGGGTCAATCTGTTTAACATCAATACCATCAATAAGTACTGAACCCTCATCTTGATAATAGAATCCAAGTAATAATTTTTGTAATGTACTTTTTCCACTACCAACTTTACCCAAAATTGCTATTTTTTCTGTAGCTCTTATTTTTAAGTTTATATCCATTAATTGTTTAGATTCTGTATCTGGATATGTAAAACTTACATTTTTAAACTCGATATCACCTTTAAATGCAGGTCTTCTTACAAATTGTTTATCTGATGGATGTTCACATTCAAGTTGCATCACATTTTCTATAGACTCATATGCTGCTTGTATATGTTGATAGTATGCGATCATACCTGCAACTTGTCCCATTGGTCCTAAAGCTCTTCCTGCCATAATAACACTTGCGATTAATGCACCTATTGTAAGCATTTGGGCATCTATCATATATGCTCCAAATATTATTAATAAAACAGTATTAAGTTGAGTAACAAACCCTGATACAGTTCCAATTGCAGCTGATAATGTTTTTGTTTTTATCCCTTTATTTGCAATTTCTCCAGTAGCCTCTTCCCATTTATATTGGTATAAACTCAATGCATTTAAACTTTTTAATGCTTCAAGATTTGATATAGATTCAATTAAAACACCATTTTTAAGATACGATGCTCCTGCTGTTTCTTTTACACTTTCTAACATTTTATCTTTAATACTATATGTATATATAACAATAACTAAAATAGATATAACCGTTACCCATACTAAGTTTCCTGCTACAAAATATATTGTAAATAAAAATATAAAAACAAAAGGTAAATCGATAAATAGTGAAACCGTAGTAGAAGCCATAAAGCTTCTAATTGATTCAAAATCTTTTAGTACATTTGCAAAAGATCCTATAGGCTTTGGTATAGAAGATATCTTAAGATCCATAACTTTTTCGAAAATAATAGAAGACATAATAATATCTGCTTTTTTACCTGCAACCTCAAGAAGATGTGTTCGGACAAACCTTAGCCCTAAATCTATCATATAGATAACAATTACCCCAAGTGCAAATATCCAAAGAGTATCAAATGCACTTGTTGGAATTACCCTATCATAAACATTCATTGTAAAAATTGGTGTTGCTATCATAAAAAGATTTATAACTAATGATGCCAATAAAACATCTTTGTATATATACTTTATGTTATGTATTGTATCCCAAAACCAATGCTTATCTTTATTGTCAATTAATTTAAAATCATTAGACTCAAATACAAATTCTCTTTTTAAGAAAAAAGCCATACCAAAATATTCTTTTTCTAAATCTTCCAAACTTACTTTATTTACAATATCTCCAATTTCTGGAAATACCACATAAGCATTTTCTCTTAACTCATCATATGATTCAATTATACAAGCATTAACTTCATCTGGATTATTTGTTTTTAACAACACAATACATGGCAATACTAGACTACTAATATTGTTTAAGCCTATTTTGGTAACTTTTGTTTTAAATCCAGCTCTTGTAGCTGCTCTACTAAAAAGTCCTCTTGCAGAACTTGTTTTAACAGAAAAAAGCTTTGGTGCTATATCACCTTCTGCTATAGGTAAACCTTCACTTAACACTTCAGCACTATATGCTTTACCATGTCTTTTTGAAAATATAACTAACGAGTCTAATATAGAACTTGATATATAATCTCTAAACTCTGCCAAATCTTATTCCTTTGTCCAATCTTCTAAAATATAATTTTTGATTACACCTACATTATTTAGTATTTTATACTGAGAGAGTAAAATATCATATTTATTTGTTATATATAATTTTTTTGCATCATATACACCATCTACACTATCCAACAGTCCATTTGCATCTATTTTTGCAAAATCATAATCATAAGTTGCACCCACTAACGACTCTTCTCTTTTGTTTATAAGTGTAACCAAAAGCTCATCTTTTGCAAGTAACAATTCATATTTATTAAATGCTAAATCAACTTTATATTTTACATCTCTTGCCACTTCATCTCTTTTTCGAATTTTTTGTCTATGCTCAAATACTGTTTTTTCATATCTATGCTTATCTTTTCCACCAGAATATAATGCTAGTTTAGCTTCTAAAGCAACATAAGTTTCTTCCGTTTTTGCAGAGGCAGCCACTTCAAAATTTTCATCTAAAATACTTTTTTTAGCAACCAAATCCACTGTAGGATAAAAATCTACTTTTTGTTTATTCATTTTTTCTTTATATAAAACAATATTTGTGTTTGCTTCTTTTAGAAAAGGGGATAATCTATTTGCATCATAATATGCGATATCTTTATTTTTAAGATACTTACTATAAGGTTTTAGTTTCTCAAAAAATGGGATATCTTCAACACTAAAATCCAAATATCTTTTAAACATAGATATACTATCTTGATATTCTCTATTTAACTCTTGATAATTCATCCTTTGTACAGTATCACGACTTTCTACTTTTGCATAATTTCTTAACGATGTCATACCATTTTGAAATTTTATATTCTCTTTCTCTATCCAATTATCATAATCAATTAAATTTTTAGCAGACAACTGAAGAATCTCTTTTTGTTTTTGAATTGTTATAAATGCTTCAGTAAGTGCATATATCAAATCAGCTTCAACTTGCTCTTTTAAGTATTGATTAGATTTATAATTATACTTATTTATATTTACCTCTTCTATATCTTTAAATCCATTAAAAATATTGTATCTTGCTGTGATATCTTTACTTTGTGAGTCACTTAATGCATCTGGTTTAGATTCTTGATATTGTGTTTGTTTAAAGTTTAAATCAACCGTTGGTTTAAATGCAGACTTTGCTATCATCATATCTTTTTGTATAGATTTTAAGAAATTATACTTTTCAGCTAGTGTTGGGTTTTCAACTAACAATCGCCTAACATAATCAGATAGATAAATTGTATCTACAGGGTCTATTTCATAATCAACTTTTTTTACACTTTCTACAACATCACTTTTTTGATCTTCTACAATTACTTCAATTGGTTTGTTTTTAAATACAACTTCTATCTCTATTCGTCTTGATTTTTCCTTATCTTCTTTTCCATTTTCATCATATATTAAATTTGACGATGACATACCCAATGCACTTATTTTACTATTTAACCAAAATTTATCATCTTTTGATATATCTATACTATTTAAAATCATATTTAAGTATCTATGTACTATTTCTGCTCTTTCTTGAGAAAGTATAAGATTTAATTGATATTTATCTTCAATATTTTCTGTTTTTATATATTCTGATGAAGAGTAACCTTTGATATAAATTTTTTCTATATCATCTTTATAACCTAGTAATATATTTAAAAATTTAGGATAAGTTATATCCAAGCTATTTTTAAAAATATCAGTCATACTGTTTTTTCCTACTAAATAGGTCAATCCATTGTTATTAAATCTTATTGTATTTGTTTCATCTAGATAAGTAATACCAACTCGCTTAAACTCATCTGATAGTTTTTCATCTATCTCATCATTAAATATATCATTGTTTGAATATAGAAGTGAGACACTAAATAAAAATATTAATATTAACTTTTTTATCATATGCTTTTTTCTTCTATTTTTGATAACTCTTCTAAAGTTTTATAGTTTTTCATATCTTGAGTCATATCTACTAGTGCAATTATTATCAATCTCTCCGATACAATTCCTGCATATTTTATCTCATTTAATTTTACTATAAAATGATGTTGCTCTTGCTCCCCTTGTCTGTTCTCTATAGACATAACTATTTTATATAATCTTCTTGGATTTTCCAAAATATAATCAATCCAAAATATACCATCTATATACTGTTCCCAAATATAATTTGGAGCATCATACTCTTCAAACAATTCACTTACACACTTATGTTCTTTTTTAAACCCATCAAATGTACCAAACCTATTGAAAAATCCCATAAATCTTTTATTTGCATCGATTATCTCAAATCCATTGTGCATTATCATAAGATTTGGTTGTGAATTAAAAAGATTTTCTATCTTTTTTTCATTATAATCTAATTGATCTGTTTTATCTTTTAAATCTTCATTGATCATAATCAATGAACTATTTTCTTTATTTGCAGTAGATAACGAATTCTTTACATACAAATAATATATAATAAAAATTGAAATTATTATTAACATACTACTAAATATAATATACCAATTTTTTATAAATAATATTGAATCTAAATTTATATCTTCAATTGGTTTAAACATAAAAACTTGAGCTTTCTTTTTATATAAAAAATCTTCTATCTCATACTTTATTATTAAATATTCTTCTGATTTTGTAGCATTATATGTTTTGTCCCATTTTTTATAAAAATTATCAATATCTTCTTCTCTGATTACTCTTTCTAAATAAGAATCTATATTTGCGTTTACAATATAATAACCATCTATAAATTTTTTGGAATGTGATCTATTGTGATTTACTCTAGAAGAATCAATTTTATTTAATACAACTACAGCATCATAACCTGATTTTTTCAATTTTGTTACTAAATCATCAAAATGAAAATATGATATAAATATCCCTAAAAGTTCCTTATCATCATAAATTGGAATCATATTTTTTATAGTATAACCATAATTAGATGCATATAAATTAGTAATAGCTCTTGGCAATTTTATAAATTTAGCTATTTTTAGTTTCATATAATCTATATTGTCTTCAAATTCATCTGTCCAACTTTTTTGAAATTTATTCCCATATTTGTCAAGTATTTCAATCCTGTATTTATTGTATCCATGCTCTTTTTTGATAAATTCAATAATTTTGGACAAATTCAAGTTATCTGAGTTATTTTGTAGTAGTGATGTTTTGATATCATAGTGTTTAGATATTGAATGTGAAAGTTGCATTGTATCATTTAATACATCTTTATATATATTATCACAATTTTCAACTATTGATTTACCTGTTTGTGAATAAAGTGTCTCTTTATAGTTATTTGTTTCTTTTTCATATAAAAAATTTCCAACCATTAATATTATTGTGACAATAATGATTAACATTACACTATATATAAATTTTAGTGGTATAAAATCTTTTAGTAAAAATGATTTTTCATCATTTTTTAATGATTCTGTTGAGCTGTTGTCCATTAAAAATAGTCCTAATTTTGCATAATTTAAATGATTATACAAAATTAGAACTTAAAATATCTTTATTTATCTAGTTTTAAGAAATATGTATTTATTAACTCCTCTAGCTTTTGTATATTTATATCACTTTTTCCATCTATTATACTAGTTAAAATAGTTGAAAATGAATTCATATCAAAGCTATTATCAAATTTATTATTTTTAGTAAAACACACTGATGATTTACTTAACCCAATAAGATGATACTTATCTCCATCAAAAATTATATTTTCCATATTTATATTATTGTGTAGTATATTGTGTTTTCTATATATATTTAATATTGTTAAAATATTATCTACAAACAACATAACTTTTTCTTGATCAAAAAAGTTTTTATTTTTTTCTATTATCTCTTGTAGATTATTACCTTTTGCATAATCAAATAGAAAAACTAACTTATCTGCTACTATTTGGACATTGTAAAAATTTAATATCTCTTCATATTTATTAAGTATATTTAGAACTTCTATTTCACTATTTATCAACTTTGCATTTTGGTGAGCTTTTAATATCCTAAGAGTAAATTCTTTAAATGGCTTTTTTAAATCTTGAACATGATAAATATCTTTGTCATCATTAGTTTGCAAAATATCCAATATTTTATACTGTCCAATTGATACTATCTCTTTTTTACTATTTTTTATAACTAGCATATTGTATTAAAAGTAGAGAAAATCTCTACTTTTATCCTTGTGTTACTTCTACATTGTTTTCAATTAGAATCTGAACCTCAGAAAGTCCACTTTCAGAACCTACTCCATTGTATGCTGTATATGTAGTAAAATCACCATCAACTACACCATCATCCCACTTATCTGCATCTAAAGAAACTTGATCACCACTATCACCTGTTATTGTAAGAATATTATCTGTACCAGTCATATTTAATACATCACTTATATCAAGGTTTGTTACATTTATATTATTAGTGTCACCATCACCCAAATCTAAAGTATTAACATTTATAGCTTCAATATTATCAAAATCTAGTTCAATATTATTAGTTTCCATTATGAAAGTATCGTCATCTCCTCCGTCAATATTTGTAATATCATCATTTTGATTTACTGTTACTGAGTCATCACCATTTAATTCTGTAGATGTAACACTTGATGTGATACTATTTAAATCAGCTTCTGAAATAGAAGTTGTTGAACTTAATGTTACTGTAGCATCTCCATTTTCATCTGGTGTCACTGTATAAGTTCCATCTGCATTAACACTTATCTCATTGCCACTTGCATCTGTTAATGTTGCATTATTTGGCATATTATTTAATGTTATATCAGATAATTGTTCACTACTATCAGTATCTGTTAAGTCAGCATCTAAATTTAGTGTATATTCATAACCTGTTGTTACTGTTTCTATCTCATTTGTAACTTCATAAAAAGTATTTTCTGCGTGTAGTATAACATCATCAAAGTCAGGAACTCTAACATCCCATCGATCCATTTCAGCAGAACCATAAACTAAATCTTCAAAATGTATATCAGCACTTCCATCTTCATTGTAGTCTACTCTTATATGAGACTCTCCATCAATATTTAAATTGTTATCACTGAAGAAAGTATTAATACCAACAGAATTGCCATCAACTAAGATAGTATTATTTGAAACATCAAAAGTTAATACACTATTTTCATTAATTGTTATACCATCATTACCATCTGCAATTAAAAATAAACCTTTATCAGAATTTGTATCTAAAATATCTTCTCCACTAGTAGAGTTATTTTGATCATCAATTATAACAACAAAATTAGTTGGGTTTCCATTTTCATCATATTCATAAGTACCTACAATATTATTATAACCCGCTTCTTCACTTGTAAAAGTCAAATCAGATTCTACATGTAAATTTTCTATTGCAGCTGTATCTATAACTATTTCAGTATATGTTTCAGTTAAATATATTGGATCTGCAGGTGTTTGTATATCACCTACTTTAAATTGATTACTATTACTCCCTATTCCATATGCATTACCTGTATGTATTACTTCAAATGAATCAAAAATGAAACCACCAATACCAATGCTAGCATCAGTTGTATTATTTGGCCAATCATATAAATCATCAATTCTTAATGTAGCTACTTCACTTCCATCTTTATAAAGTATAATATTTCCTTCATCTTGATCTTCCTTATAAGATTTAATATCTATTACTACTGAATCAGTATCTTTTCCTAAACTTATAATTCCAGTAGTTGCTCCTGCTTGATTTAAGTTAATATCACTTGTACTTGATGTAGATTCCATCCAAATTGATTCACCAGCTGTAGTTAAACTTGCTTGAATATTACTAATTTCTACCGTTTCTGTTATATGTGTACTAGCTACACCAAAATCTACCTTTACTTCACCATTTTGATTTAAAACTACTTCATAACTATACGATTCATTCCAGGTATTATCGCTATCATCATGTTCATCATATGTTTTAGATGCTACTACTGAGTCGTTTATTTTTATATTAAATTTATCGACAGTTTCGTTATTTGATTGTCCATTTTGTGCATTTGTTCCATCTTCCCATCCACCTTTAACCTGTGTATCAAAAGTCAACACAATAGTTTCACCAGCATGGTCATTACCAAAACTTAATGTATGTGTCGATGTCTCTTCTTGAAGACTATTGCTATACCAATGGTTGCCACCGGTATCTCCTAAGAAATCACTTCCATCTACTTTTTCAACTAATACTGTAGGAACTTGAACTAAAACATATCCAGCATCTACCATAGCTTGAGAATCAATAACTGTAGTTTCTCTTGTAAGCTCTACATCATTTGTAGGCATTTCAACTTCTGTTCTAATTTCATTTACTACATCTTCAGTTAGAATATTTTCTGTAATATTTAAATTTAAAGATGGTGCAGATACTGTATTATCTGTTAAATCTAAAGTTTGACCATCACCAAATATAATAGTTTCTACATTTCTAAGTTCATTAACATCTCCTGTTCCATCACCATCACTATCACTTGAGTTATTTTCCGCAACTATTGTATAACCATTTTCATCTGTAGTAATTGCATAATCTGATATATTACCTGTAAATGTTACACTATCATTTCCATCTCCACCATCAAGAACAACATAATCATTTAAGTCATTATCATTTGCACTTATATGATCATCTCCACTTCCTGCCATTGCATAATCATCAAAGTTATCTGTTTGTGCATTATTCCAATCAAAAGCATTGAAGTGTGTTGTGTCAGTTTGACCAGTTTCATTCCCAGCTGGATCAGTTTCAGTAGCACTGAAAAATTCATTGTCATTTATAGGAGTATTATCAAGTGAAGTTATTTCTGTACTCCAAGTACCATCACTTTGAACTATAGTTGTTGCTACTTCATTTCCATCTTCATCAATTAAAGTAATTGTATTCCCAACTTCTGCTCCAGTACCATACATAGTAATACTTGAATGATCTCCATCATGATCTATTATATTTGTAATTGATAATTCATCTATATTTGATGCTGTTGTATCAATAGTAGCTGAATCTGTACCCTCTTCTGAAATATTTCCTGCTGTATCTGTAATAGTTGCAGTAACTTTAATATCAGAACCTTCATCAGCTTTTAATTGTATACTAATACTATTATTAGTTAAATCTCCATTAGTTAATACATGTTCGTAAGTAGTATCACCGTTTGGAAGTGTTGCACCATTTATAGTTACATTTATTGTATCACCAACAACTGAACCATCTGGAATAGATATACTTACATTAATATTTCCAGAAAGTTCATTATTACTTATAAATCCATCATCATTTGTATCTTCTGTTATTGTTACAACTGGTGTATCTGGAGCTGTTAAATCTGTATCAGCTGGATTTACATTTGCAGAAGTTCCAGTATCACCTGTTGTAGATGTTGCATCTACTGTAAAGTCTGGTAAATCTTGACCACTATTTACTAATGCAACACCATCTGCTGTTAATGTAATCTCACCATTTGAATCTATCTCATAGTTTGGATTATCTATTGATAATGTTACTGTTGAACCATCAGGATTTGTAGAACTTGCATTTCCAACTACTGTAGAAGTTGTTGCTTCACCCTCATTAATATCATCTATTACATTTGTAACTGTAACTGTTAATCCATCATCTGTTAAATCTGTATCAGCTGGGTTTACATTTGCACTATCAGATGATGTTTGACCTGATGTAGATTCTGCACCTACAGTAAAGTTTGGTAAATCTCCACCATCATTTACGATCTGAGCACCTGCTGCTGTTAAT
>JAYEIM010000085.1:0-3116 GCA_034660095.1 Campylobacterota bacterium
AGCTTCATTTATCATAGATGGATATCCTGTATATGATGCTATTATTGGTTTTGATGCTAGCATATATTCAACAACTTTATTCATTGACTGTCCATAGTCCCAAACTTTTGAATCTTTTGTTGATAAATATAAAATATCACATTTTTGTAAAAAATATTTAACTTCATTTTGTCCTATTCGAGGTAAAAAAGTTACATTAGTACAATTTTTAAGCTCTTCTTGAAAAACAGTCTTTAAATCACCACTTCCAACTAGCATAAAATGAATATTACTATTCTCTTTCAAAAGCTTAATTGTTTCCATAAAAGGTTCTAGTGCATTTGTTATCCCCATACTTCCTGCATACCCTATAATAACTTTATTTTTTGGAAATACTTCATCAAAAGAATTAATATTAACAATTTCTTCTTGATAGTTTACAGGATCAAAACCTAAAGGGGAACAATGAAAAGGCTTTTCATATCCTAATATATTTTCCACATGTAAATCAAGTCTAGGCATAGTTCCTACAACTAAATCAGCTTTTTTATAACCAAACTTCTCAATAAAACCAATCAACAAAACCAATGGATGCCATTTTGAAAATCCACCTTCTTCTGTCATAGTCAAAGGCCATATATCTCTTATCTCAAATACTAAAAATGAATTAAATTTTTTCTTTAAATAATACCCATATAGTATTGTGAATATAGATAAAGATGATACTATTACTATATCTGGTTTATCTAATTTTTTTGTATCTAGACTAAAAAGTTTTCTTTCAAAATCAAACCAACTTAATATCCTAGCTACAGAAGCAGTTTTCATATATTTTTTAGTTTTAATCCACCATAAGGGTACATCTTCTATCATTTCAAAATTATAAGTTTCATTGGTATCAGGAAACTTAGAAAAATGATTTGAATCAGATGTTATTAATGTCGCATTGTGTCCTAATTTTATAAACTCTTTTGCCAATACAAATAATCTAGCAGGCATTTTACTATAATTTGGAGGACTTGCATACTTAGATATACACCATATATTCATTATTTAGTCTTCCTTATAAAGCTTAGGAATAGAATTGACAATTTTAATCACCTCTTCAAAATCTAAACCTAAAGTATCAAGATACCATCTTATATTTTGATATCTTGGTTGATTTTCATCTGCTACTAATTCTAATGCCTTTTCTCTTGTAAGCTGCCCTTCTCTTATTTGATTACTTCTAAATGTATCATGCTCTGTAAATCCTGCAACTGTATAATATACATAGTTGTAAAAACCTGCCGTACCATCTCCTATTCTCCATGTAGTACTTGTGTCTATTGCTGTTTCCCATTCATATTGATTTATAAGCGTATCATTTACATCATTTTCCTTCCATTGATAGTAGTCAAATATATGAAAATAATCTTCTTTTTGAGTGAAACTTCTATAATACTCTCCAGATAATGTATCCCAAAGTGAGCTGTTAAAATATCCTGGACTTTGAGCCATAGCCTTAAATCTTTTTGAATGGTATCTTAGTTGTTTCATCGCACCATTACTATAAACTTTTTCTTCTTCAAAGTCAGGTTTAATACCTAAAAAACCAGTTTTAAAGTGTGTAGTTTCAAGTGGATTAACTCCCCAAAGATTTAGATTTATCCCTGTTTGTTTTTTGATACTTTCTACATGTCTGAAAAAATGTTTATCTCCTGCTGTAAGCATTGCCATCATTCCTAAATGAGGTGATTTGAGCCAAGCATCAAGGTTCATTCTAATGTTCTTTCTTTTTAATGATATATCAGCAGCCACTATAATATTTTCTACACCCATATCTCCACACATTTGAGATATATTTCTACGACCTAAGTCTGTAACCATTCCCCAGTCATAAGTATAAGTAATAGGCTTCATACCAAGCTCTTCCATAATAAGATGCAATCCATAACAACTATCACGACCACCAGAAAAAGGCACTATACAATCCAGCTCTTTTCCTGCTCTACGATAAGGCTCTACAAGTTTAAATAATTCATCTTTTGGTTTTGGTTTATTTCTTGGTTTATAGTTATGACAATAGTTACATACCCCTTTATCATCAAACTTTATATACGGCATAGTTTCAGGCAATATACATTTAGTACATCGCTTTATATTTATATCTTTCGTATAGCCAAGTAATTTTTCTTGATTTTTATTTATTTGAAACTCTGGAATTAGATTTTCTTTTCTATGATTATCATCCTTAATAATTAAATCATTTTTTACAGTAGTAATATCAAGTATCAAGCTATCTTCTTTTATCTGATGTACATCTTTACAATCTATCTGATCTAAAGCATATCTTTCCGAAGCAAAATATATATCTTCATCATCGTACCCTACATACAAACTTCCATTATTTGAAAATAATACTAGTTTACCATATTCTGGCAATACCAATGCACAAGCTACTACACCTCTACATGTAGATAAAACTTTTTTTGATATTTCTGATATATCATCATTACTCAATAAATGCTCTTCTGCTATAGCAACTATAGCCTCTGAATCAATTGTATATTGCCTATTGACTGTAAGTTTTTCCCATACATCTTTTTCGTTTGTAATGATTCCGTTATGTATTGCACAAATATTACCACGAACTACTGGTTGATTATCTTCCAAACCATTTGTAATAAGCCTACTATGTCCTAGTACTATATTTGAATCATAAGGCTTAACTTTATCTAAGAGTTTTTCTATATTATAATCTGCTCTTGATATTTTATAACTATTGTTTTCATAATGTATCAACCCACTAGAGTCGATTCCTCTTTGTTCTGAATGTACAACCAGTTTATTGAGTTTTTCTTTATTAGTTTTATACTTTGATATTTGACCAAATATTCCACACATATTTATTTACCCACTTTATAATTTATTAATTCTTTTATAATATTCCAACTAGCCTTACCACCACCATACAAATCTAACTTAGAATTTTCAATATTAAACACACCATTTGATTTATAAGTTTCTAGTATTTTATCTTTATCAGCACCAACCAAAATATTTACTCCGCATTCTATAAGCTCTACCCATTCAGTTTCATCTCTTAAAGTTATACACTGTTTCTCAAAAAAGTATGCTTCTTTTTGAAGTCCACC
>JAYEIM010000086.1:0-3112 GCA_034660095.1 Campylobacterota bacterium
ATTGGGATAGTATTAACATAAATGATGAAAATTATGATAAATTTAGTGAAAATGTAGCATAAGGTTACAGGTTATGAAGGGAATTAGATTTTATAAAAAGTTGTCTTGACATATTGGGGTAGTATACATATTCAATCAATCTTTTAATAACAAAAAACAATTCTTCTTGTTTTGTTTTTTTCTTCAAAGTAAAAATTTTTTCAGATAATCTATTTGATATTTTCTTTACTATATTTTCTACTTCTTCTTTTCCTTGTTGATTTAAAAGCTTAATATTATCCTTATAACAATATTCACTTTCTAAAAATTTATTTTTTGCATTAAAACCATCAATTAATTTATTATTTATTGAAATAAGAGTTTTTGAAAATCTATTAAAATCATATTTTAGAAGCTCTTTGTATATATTATACGAAGCTAAAAAATATTTTTCTTTCTCTTCATATTTTTTTACAGATTGTGCATCAACAGATAAACAATGTAATAATCTAGCATAACTCTCATATATATAAATTTCTTTATTATTGTACTTTATTTTTAGTACATCTAACGATTCTAGTAATAGTTGTTTTGCTAAGTTGAAATTTTTATTTTGTTGTAAAATAGATACATATTGAGATAATTGAGTATAGTAAATAACTTCAATTATTTGATTGTCAGGATTGTTTTTATGCATTTTCTCATATAGTAAATAATCATTTTTATTAATATTTAGCATATTAGCTTTATTGTCACTCCAATACAACCAACTTAAAAGTGTTTTAATTTTTAGGTACTGATATAGCCATTGAAATTTATCTTCTGAGTTTTCATTAGTAAAATCAATATTTTTTAAATTATCAAAGTCCTTTATTTTACTGAAAATTGGTAATTCTTTAATAGATTTAATATTTTTTTCTTCTATTTCTATCGCCATAGTATAATTATTTTCTTCTACTAAAGAAAATGCTTTTTTATGTAAAGTATTTATATAAATTATATAAAAGTCATAAGATAAGTCTTTATTCTTATCAGTAATAAGAATCAAAAGATCTATTAAATATTTTGATATAAAATTATTTTTATCATCTAAATAATTATCGAGTATAATATTTAAATATTTTGCATATTTTAATATGATTTCACTTTTTGTAAAAACTAGAATATCATTATAATAATCAAAAGTTTTGTCTTCATATTTATTAATCTCATGATAATTTATAGTTAATAAAATAAATAATTTCCCCCACCTATTACTATCAAACTCTTTATCCTGATTTATCTCAATCATTTGTTTAGTGGCTTTTATACTATTTTCATGCTCATCGTATTGATTTGGTTGATTTTCAATCACATCTATAAACTCCCTATGAAAAAAGTATAATAACTCTTGCCCATCTTGATTTTTTCTACTTAAAAATGGTTTTATGTGGCTATAAAATCTAGTCCAAATCACAAGTGGTAGTTCTTGTGTAGTATTGGTATGCCAAGTATCTGGTGCTAAGTGTTTTACAAGTTCTTTGTCAGTATTGAGTAGCTCTAGTATCTCATATTCACTAAGTCCATCTTTAGATGCTAATATATACCCAAATACTTTTTGCACCAAGTGTTGATTGTGATGGTGTATGGTAGTTAGATTTTCAATAAAATCTTTTACTATATCTTTTTGTGATAAGCTAAGGGTGATATCATCATCTATCTTGTCACTACTTTTCCAGTATTGCATCTCATTTGCAGCCATATATACATATAGTGGAGTATTTACTATATGGTATTGTGTTAAAAAATATTCTTTTTGCTCACCTTGTAAAGTTCTATTTTTATGTTTTAATAAATTTTGCAATAGTTTTATAGGTTTATCAAAGGGTTCTATATCAATATAGTTTGAAATTTTGTCTTCTAGTGTATAAAAGTATTTACTATCTTCTTTATAATTTTTATCTCTTAGGGCAGATATAACTATCTTAGTATTTGATGGTAGTTGATTTGGTAACCATAAAAATTGATCATCGTTAGAGAGTTGATCAACTGCATCTATAAATAAAACTACATCTTTTTTTATTTCTAAAACTGTATTGTACAGTATACTAGATAGCTTATTAAAATTATTTTGCTCTTTTGATAAAGATATAATATCCATATATTTATTTTTTTCATCTTCTATTGTTATACCCAGTTCTTCTAAAATAGAGGTCAATATATCTGTAGTAGTTGTAGAGTTTGGAGTAGCTCCTATAAATCTATAGATGATCTTTTTATCTGTAGTATTTGAGGTGTCTTCTATAGCTTTTGCCATTATTGAAGATTTACCTATACCTGATGGTCCAGATATGATGAGTGGTTTATCATCTTCATTATTAATATAGTTTTGAATATCATTTAGTACTTTTTCTTGCCCTAGAAAGTTTTCTAACTTTTGGTTTAAATAGTTGAATTGTTGTTGTTTTTCTATCTCAAGTGATGAGTAGTTTTTATCTTCATCTTTTGTTATCTGTAGATCAACTTGTCGTTTTAAAAACTCTATAATTGATGAAGTGAACTTTTCAAGATAGCTTTCATTAAGATTGTCTTCTGATATTTGCGATGTATTTACAGATAAAATATTTTCATCTATTAGTTGGCTTTTTACTTTTTCTTTAAACTCTTTAGCTTTTTCGTAGTCATCTGATATAAACTTATCTTTGATAACAGTATTTTTGTCTAAACTTCTAAAAAATCCAAATATATGTTTATGATCTAGCTTACCTAACTCAGGTACTAACTCTAATAGTTTTTTTTGATGCTCTGTTTTTGTAGAGTATGATATGATACCCTCTATCGCTTCTGACTGTGTTGCAGATGTGATGTATCTATTTTTTATATCATCTTCTAAATTTTCTACTGCATTTTGAATTATATCTCTTAGTTTAGATTCAACTTTTATCCAAGTGTTAGGAACTTTATATTCATCTGTTCTTTGTTTTAATATATATGAAACTGGTATTTGATTTTTATCTTCATAATACCAATCTAGTATAAGCTCTTTATCTTCTACTATCATATCTTTAGTGATTAGTTCAAACTCATCTTTTTCAATGATATTTTGTAAAGGAATCCACCCGTATCTATCACCTAGCATTATTAAAAAATTTGG
>JAYEIM010000087.1:0-3070 GCA_034660095.1 Campylobacterota bacterium
GTTAGGTTCCAATTTATAGATAGAAGATAAAAAATTTAGCTATAATTATCACACTGGAGAAAGAATGAAAAAAGTCATAAGTTTATTGGTACTATTAACTACATTAAGTTTTGGAAATAGCTACGATAAAGCGTTAGAGCTATTTGATAAAAAAGAATATAAAGAATCATTGAGGCTTTTAAAACAAGCAAACAATGAAGGGAATATTGATTCTTTATACACCTTAGGATATATGTATTATTATGGATATGGAACTAAAAAAGATTATAGTGAAGCAATAAAATGGTTTTTAAAAGCATCAAAAAAAGGTAGTGTAAAATCTTTTGAATACTTAGGTTATATATATGGCAATGGACAAGGTGTTAATGTTAATGATAAAAAAGCAATTTACTATTATGAGTTAGGTATAAAAGATAATGGTTCTGGTTCAATGTGTGATTTATCTGAATACTATATTAAAGGCTGGGGTGTTCAAAAAAATTATTTTAAAGCAATTGAACTTGTAAAAAAAGGTCATGAACTTGGGAACTCTAATTGTAAAAAAATATGGGAAAAATATAATCTTTCATCAAAAAAAGAAAAAAATCAATTAAATTATAATACTGAAAAAAAATTATGTAAAAAAAATATGAATATAAATCCGAATATTGCGATTGAGCACTGTGAATATAGTGTTCAGATGATGCCAACTGATAATAATTCAAGATTATATTTAGGTTTGTCATACTTTAATCTTGGAAGGTTTAAAGAAGCTTTGAAAGAGTATGATTTTCTAGAAGAACAGCTATTGAAAGATATTACAAAAGCAGTTGTATTTCTTCAAAAAGGAAATATTTTAGTAGCTCAAAATAGGAACGACGAAGCACTTGTATACTTTACAAAATCACTGCAACTTTCAGAAGAAAAAGAATATTCATATTTTTATGCACAAAACTATAATGGAATAGGACTATGTAATAAACAAAATAATAACAATAGTAAAGCATTGCAAAATTTCAATAAAGCCTTAATATATGCAACAAATGAAGGTATGAAAATGAATATATCGAATAATATTGCTTTAGTATATTTAAACCAAGAAAAATTTACTGATGCTATTGATTCTTTAAAAATAGCTTTAGAAATTTCTGGAGAAATTAATAATTACATTCAAATAGATTTAATAAAATCAAATCTGGCTATGGCTTATTTATTTAATAATAATATTAAAAAGGCAAAAATGCTATCAAAAGAATCAATAATTGGAGCAGAAAAAACACATAATCAAATGGCTTTGTACAATTCATATCTGGTGTATTCAGCAGTAATGGAAGAGTTAGGAAATAAAAAAGAATCTGATAAATATTTTAATAAAGCTAATGAAATTGGTAATGAACTAGGAATGTCATTTAAAGATGAATCGACAGATATTAACTTATCACCTCTTAGTATTCTAAAAAATATGTTTAAAAAAAGTAGAAAATAGTCAAAATGTTATCATTCCTAAAGGTTAGTGAATCTTTATCCGTGAAAGATTATTTAAAACTTATACTACTAATTATTACTTCTATATTAATGTCATATCTGATGGTATATCTAATAATCAGTATATTTAATGACGAGTTTTACTTTAATATATTTAATGTTATACCTATTTTATATTGGATAGGTATATTTTTACTTACACTCTTGCCAACGGCATTCATAAGACCTACATTATTGGGAATTTTTGCAAAATTGAAATTTGATAAATTATATTTTAAGGAGATGATATTTCATATCTTTAAATATGGCTTTTTCAGTTTACCATTTTTAATACCTGTTATTTTAATTCTAGGAAATATAATTGTTTTAAATATAGTCCAAGTTAGTACAGCAAAAACTTTATTTATTGGCTTCTTATTTGCAATAGTATTTTTTCTAATATGGATATTTTTTTTAGGAACAACAATTGTAAAATTTTTAAGAAATAAATTTTCTTTACCTGTCAGTATTTTAATTAATATATCAACATCAGCTATTACAACTTTAATAATTACATCAATGAGCTTTAGTTATTTTACAAATATTGATAGCTATGAATTATTATTTGTTAAAGAAGCAATAAACTCTCTACAAAAAACTGGCAAGTTATCGAACGAAAAGGCAGAATGTCTGCTAAAAGAATATAATATAAATAGGAGATGATATAAATGCAAAGAAAACTAATAAGCTTCGATTGGGCTATAAAAAGAATATTAAGAAGTAAAGCAAACTTTGAAATCTTAGAAGGTTTTTTATCTGAACTTTTAAAAGAAAATATAACTATTTTAGAAGTTTTAGAATCTGAATCAAATCAAGATTTAAAAAATGATAAATTTAATCGCCTTGATATAAAAGTTAAAAATCAAAAGCAAGAGATAGTTTTAATAGAAATTCAATATGATAGAGAAATGGATTATTTACAAAGAATTTTGTATGCTACTTCAAAAGCTATTTCAGAACATATGAAAGAATCTGACTCTTATTCAAGAGTAACTAAAATTATATCAATATCAATTTTATATTTTGACTTTGGGGATGGAGACGATTATATATACAAAGGTACTACAAACTTTATAGGACTTCATAATCATACACAATTAAAACTAAATGAAAAACAAAAAGAACTCTATAAAATAGATAGTGTAGAAAGTATTTATCCTGAATATTATTTGATTAAAATAAGAAACTTTAATGATAACTCAAAAGATACTTTAGATGAATGGATTAACTTTTTAAAAAATGAAACTATACCTGATAATGTAAAAGCTAAAGGACTTCTAAAAGCAAAAGAAACATTAGACTATCTAAAAATGGATGATAGTGAAAGAGCAGACTACGAGAGATATCAAAAATCACTTCATGACCAAGCTAGTGCTTATGAATCTACTTATGTTATTGGTGCTATTGAGGGAGAAAAGAGAAAAGCTATTGATATAGCCACTAACTTATTAAAAGCCAATGTAGATATTGAGATTATAAAATTGAGCACAGGACTAACCGATACAGACTTATCAAACCTAACAAAAACGAGGAACGAATAATTTACCTAAAGGAAAATTATCGCTCA
>JAYEIM010000088.1:0-3058 GCA_034660095.1 Campylobacterota bacterium
GTAATAGTGATGACTTAGATAAGTTTATCACTATACTTAAAAATGGTTCGTCAAATAGTGAAGTTACTAATATAGAACAACTAACTACAAATAAACTGTTTAGTGGTAAATTTGAGATTAGGTATTAAGTGTTACTAAAATTTCTTTTGATTATTCAAGGTTATTAAGTTTTATATTTAAATATAAACTAGATAAAATACCTTATGAATTTAAATGAAACAATCAAACAGCACTTTACAAGAGATTCAATTGTTGATATGCTAACAAGATATGAACTCTACTATCAAATTAGTTTAGGTAACTTTGTTTTAGAAACAATAATAGAAATTGATGAAACAATGAAAAAACTTGAAGAGTTAAATTTACAAATTGAACCAAACATAGCACTATCTAATATATTTGAATTAATACTACATAATAGCCATAAAGATAATTTTGAAGATATATTTGAATATCATCTAAGAAGTAGAGCCATGATGCATTCATTAAAAGATTTTGTAAATAAAGATACTGAACTTTTAAACTCAAAAGATTTTATAGAGCAAAAATCAAAAGAGATAATAGATGATAAATATTTTAATGAAGATATGAAGTTACAGTTAGATAGTGATTATAATTCAGTATATGATTATTATGATACTTTGATAACACAAGAGATAGCTACTCAAATACAAAATAATTTAAAATAATATGATAAAGTTGAAAAAATATTTAATGATTACAGTTATTGCATCATTTTTTGGATTTTTATCTTCTTATATATTTATTGAAATAATAATATATAAAGCTAATAATGAGATTGTACAATCATCAAAGATATTATTTAATATAAATCAATTAAAAGATATACATACTTTTTGTATGTTAGACTATAGATACAATCCAGACAATATAAATATTTTAAATGATTGTAAAAAAGTAAAAAGTGAAATAGTATTAAATTTAAATAATTATAAAGATTCTACTCCTTATTTAAATTTTTACAATGACTATATAAGATAAGAGGATAACAATTGAGTTCAAGAATTGATATTAAAAACAAAAGATTTGGTAAATTATTAGTTGCTTCATTCGAAAAACAAAATAATACACATGCAGTATGGAATGTTATTTGTGATTGTAAAAAAGATTTCAAGTAACCTACTCTAATTTATCAACTGGTAATACAACTCAATGCAAGTCATGTAGTCAAACAAAACATGGACTAACTGGAACAACTTTTTATAGAAAATGGCAAACAATAAAAACTAGACATAAAGATAATATTAGTAAAGAATGGCAAATTTTTAAGAATTTTAAAAATGATACACATGAAACATATAAAGAGAAATATAGTTTAAGAAGATTAGATAATACACAAAATTATTCAAAGGAAAATTGTTATTGGAGTGTTCCTAATAACAATAAAAGAGTAAAAAATGATAGAATATTATTTATATAGTAATAAATAAGTTTACAATATTATAAGGAAATAAAAAATACAAATGATTAAAATATTTATAGCTATCACACTTTTAATAAGCATTTTAAATGCAAATGGAAATACTAAAATCAAAAGCTTCTCAAAAGCAAAAAAGATATTAAAAAACAAAGTATACAATACCGAAGCCATACAAATAGGATTTTATTCTAAATGTACATATGAATCAAAACAAATCACAACTAAAAAAGGTAAAACTAAATATAAATTAGTTGTAGATAAAGATAGTTGTGGCTATATACCAAGAAAACCAAAGAATAAAAGAAGTAACTATATTGAGTGGGAACATATAGTACCAGCCCATGCCTTTGGTCATAATCTTACTTGTTGGAATACTGGTAATGATAGATGTATCAAAAAAAGTACTGGGAAAGCCTACAAGGGTCGTAAGTGTTGTAATAAAGTATCTAAACAATTTAAACTAATTCAAGCCGATATGTATAATCTAGTACCAGCTATTGGTGAAATAAATGGTGATAGAAATAATTTTACATTTTCTGAGTTATCGGGTGAACCTAGAAAATATGGAGATGTAAACTTTGAGGTAAATTTCAAAGCTAGAAAAGTTGAACCACCTGAATTTACTAAAGGTCAAATAGCTAGAACATATCTATATTTTAAAAAGACATATAATTTACCAATAAGTAAAAAGCAGATGAAATTATACAAGGTATGGAATAAAAAATATCCAATAACTATAAATGAAAAAGTAATTTATAAAAAGATTGAGAAATTACAAGGAAATAAGTTCACTTATTAAGAATCAAAACACAATGCAATTAAAACATATAATAATAGGAAAAGCCAAAGAATCACTACAATATATTAAGACAGCTGAAGTAGTTAAATCTAAAGGTATAAAAGGTGATAGATATTATTACAAACAAGGCACTTTTAATATAAAACAAGTAGATCAAAGTGTTAGAGAAATAAGTATAATATCAACAAAAAGTATAGAAGAATGTAATAGTAGAATAGGAGCAAACTTAAGCTTTTTAGATTTAAGAAGAAACCTTGTTATTAATGATTTAAATTATGAAAAATTAAAAAATAAAGAATTTAAAATTGGAACTGCAATTTTTAAAATTTCGAGAACTTGCCCGCCTTGTAAATACTTGTCAAGACTATTAAATAAAGATATGATGACAGCATTAAAATATATAGGTGGATATAGAGCTACTATTATTCAAAGTGGTATTATTAATGTTGAAGATAAAATAACTATAATGTAATGGATAATTACAAGAAAATTTAAAATCATACATAGTATAATATCCAATGTATTTATATTGCAATATGTGAACTATTTAGTTTTATTGTAAATATCTAATAACTTCAAATTTGATTAATAAAAAACCATATATAAATCAGTAGCAATAATAAGTATAATAAAAGTATACTTTAAAACATTACTATAGCTATAAACACCATTAATACAGTACATGTAATACATTTACAAAAGGATTGCCTAGCTTTAGTATTGTAGGGATGGCAAATACAGCAATTCAAGAATCAAAAGATAGAATAAAGTCAGCTTTATTAACCAATGAGTTTAAGTTTCCACCTAAAAGGATTACT
>JAYEIM010000089.1:0-3045 GCA_034660095.1 Campylobacterota bacterium
TAACTATTTTTACCTATAATTTCAACCTTATAAGGACAAGTGGGTGAGTGGCTGAAACCACACCCCTGCTAAGGGTGCGTACCTTTACGGGTACCGAGAGTTCGAATCTCTCCTTGTCCGCCACTAAACCCCCTATTTTAGCGGGATTATAAGCACTTTTTTACAACCTGTCAAAGAATTGTAAAAGATTTAACCAAATTTAACACAAAACTCATCTTCTTTAAACTTCAATTTTCCAATATAATGTTCACGTGTTACTTTGATATTTTCATGTCCTAGTTGCTGTGTCAACCAAGTTTCATTAACATTTGAATCAACCATGAGAGTTGAAAAAGATTTTTTAGTATCATAAAAACGCCCTACTCTTAAATCACAATTTTTACATAGCTTTTTAAACTGTATATCTAATGTATCAGGTGTGTGTGATAAGATTTACCATATTGAGCTACAAAAACATTGCTTAAATGTGCTATATATTGTAATTGACGTTTTAAGGCATCTTTAGCACGTGGTAAAAAATCAATTAAACGAACTTTGGAACCTTTTGGAGCATCAACAAAACCATCTCCTATACGTTCATCAACTAATATGGTACAGTTATCAAAATCAATCTTAGACCATTTTCCAATAAATCAACTTAATTCAAATTTTTATAAAATCAAAGTATAATATATACCAAAGGTTATTAATATAATGTGCCTTTTAGTAAGGTGGATTAAAATGCAAAATATAAGCGATAAAGCAAAATTAGAATATTTGAATAATCTTTTAGAAACAGATTTAAATTTTAAAATTGAATTTTTTAAATATTTTAATCTTCAAGAAAAAGTAGCTACATCTTATAAAAATAATGATTTAAAGACTATTACAGAAGAGATATATGAAGTTTTAAATGATGCAAATTTGGAATTGTATATTTCAGATTGTAGATGTGGTCACGGTGGATATTATGATTATTATGAAGAAGATATATCTGATGAGTTATGTGAAGATCTGTTTTTAGAAACTGTAAAAGAGATAGATGGGGATATTAAAAAAGGTGATTTTTATCAAGCATTATTTGTGTTAGTTGCAATTGGTAAAGCTATAGATTTAAAACCAAGTGTTGATGATGAATATGGTTTGATTTATGATTATGATGAGATATTGTCCATGTATCACTATGATTTGATATCTAAATATACTGCTAAATTAAAAGAAGCAAATTTATCACTTGAAGATAGTAAAGAGTTTATACTGTTTTTACTTGATAATAGTACAACTTCTGATGAATTAGAAAAGTTTGAAGAACTTTTTAGTTTATTGATCACTTCAAAAGATATGGTACTATTTGTATCTCCTAATATTTCTGCATTTCATATAAATATGCAACTTAAAATATTGAATCTTTTAGAAGATGATCAAGCTTATATAGATACAGCAAAACAATTTTATAAAGAAAATAATAATATTGCACATAAATTATTAAAAAAATTAAATGAAGTATCAATTTATCAAGAGTATGAGGTAATTGCTAAAGAGTGTTTTGAGAAAAATGATAGTTGTTTTGTATCAGAGATTTTTCAAGTAATAACTTATGATAAGTCAAAAGTGTTTTATCTTGAATTATTGAGATATAAAGTATTAAATCATCACAATATAGATGAGTATATATTATATAAAAAATATTTAGATGAAAAAGAGATAATAACTTTACAAGATAAGCTTTGTAGTGGTTGGAGTTATGACTATTGTATAAAAATTTTAGAATATGAAAAACGATATGATAAAATATTACATTTAGCACAAAGTGAAAAAAGTATTAATATTAATACCGTATTAAAGCCCATAAAGTTTATTTACCCAAAAGAGTGCCTCGAAATTATAATAGATAATTGTAACAGGTTAATGAATGATTTTGGTAAAAATAGAGATAGATATAATAAAATATGTAATTTATTAATAATAATGGTAAAAGTACCTAATGTAAAAAATGATATAGATGTATATATCAAAACTACACTTACAAATAGAAAACCAAAATTACCAGCACTTATAGATGAGTTAACAAAAGCTAGGTTGATTTAAAATGGAAAAAAATATACAAAAACAAACTACTTCACAATTTTTAATTTACAAATCAGATAATCAAGATGTAAAAGTAGATGTACTTTTACATGATGAAAATATTTGGCTTACACAAGAACAAATGGCACAATTATTTGGTAAAGCAAAATCAACCATAAATGAACATATTAAAAATATTTTTAAAGATGAAGAACTGATAGAATCGGAAGTTATACAGAAATTCGGAAATTCCGAATTTCAGCAAAAAGCACCAAACTATTATAATCTTGATACTATAATATCTGTTGGATATAGAGTAAAATCAATCCAAGGTGTACGATTCAGACAATGGGCGACTAAAAGACTACAAGAGTATATCATCAAAGGTTTTACAATGGATGATGAAAGACTTAAAAACCCTGAGCAGCCATTTGGAAAAGATTATTTTAAAGAGCAATTAGAACGGATTAAAGATATCCGTTCTAGTGAAAGAAGATTTTATCAACAAATCACAGATATTTATAGTGAATGTAGTATTGACTATGATAAAGATTCACAATACACAAAAGATTTTTTTGCTACAGTTCAAAATAAATTACACTGGGCTATCACAAAACAAACAGCATCTGAAATAATATATTCAAGAGCAGACCATAAAAAAGACAATATGGGATTAACCACTTGGAAAACAGCACCAACAGGAAGAATAAGAAAAACCGATGTAGTAATTGCTAAAAATTATCTACAAGAAAAAGAGTTAAAAACATTAAATAGAATTGTAACTATGTATCTTGATTATGCAGAACATCAAGCAGAAAAACAAATTCCTATGACTATGAATGATTGGAGTAAAAAACTAAATACTTTTTTAGAATTTAATGAACATGAAATCTTACAAAATGCAGGAAAAGTTACAGCACAAATTGCAAAAGAGTTTGCTATAAATGAATTTGAAAAATATAAAGTAATTCAAGATAGATCATATAAGAGTGATTTTGA
>JAYEIM010000090.1:0-3030 GCA_034660095.1 Campylobacterota bacterium
TAAAATAGACTTAAGAGAATTTGAACAAATAAGTAATAATCTACTTGATGAATCAAATTATAACTTTGATAAATTATTGGATATAATAAAAGATAAAGAGTTTTCAACTATAAAGTTAAAGATAAGGAGAAATTAAATGCAAACTATTCAACTACAAGTAAAAGATAATTATGTTAAAAATACTTTAGAAATATTAAATGGACTAAAAGATGTAATGATAGAAAATATCACTATCAAATATAGCGATATAGAGAAAAGTAAAGAAGATGAATATTTTACTAAAGTATCATTTGGTTCAATGGAAAAATGTTGGGACAATGATGAGGATAGAGTGTATGATAAATTCCTTAAATAGAGCAGATGTAGTAGTTGTAAAATTTCCATTTGCTAGTAGTTTGAAATATAAAGCAAGACCTGCTGTAATCATATCAAATGATAACTACAATCAAAATAGTAGAGATACATATATAATATTAGCTATCTCAAGTCAAGTAGACAATAAATTAAGCATAGAAAAAGAGATAATAAACTGGAAAGAAGCTGGACTTCTAAAAGAATCTATTCTAAAATCTTCAATTGCCACAATTCAAAAAGATTACATTGTTCATAAATTAGGTTCGTTAAAAAATAAAGATATTAAAACTCTAAATAATTTTATAAATGATAACTTACTGTTAGATATAATAAAAGATAAGGAGATGAAAAAATGACAGCTAAAATGATAAGATTTGATGATGAATACGCTTCAAAAATAGAAGAACTAGTAGCTTCAAGTAACGGTCACATAGAAGTGATAAACGACCCAATGCTTCAAATGGATCCATACTTTTATGAAAGAAAAAAACAAATTGCACAAACTATCGAAGATATAGATAGTGGAAAGATGAAAATGTATGATTTTGATGAATCAATGGATGAGCTAATATCGGAATTAGAATCTTGAAGATTATTGAATCAGATTTATATAAACAAAGGTTAAGATTTATCACTTTATATATAAAAAAAGACAATCAATCGGCTGCGGTTAAATTTGCCAAGGATCTAAAGAAACAAATAAAAAATATACCAAATATGCCATATAAATATAGAAAATCAAAATATCATGATGATGAATCAGTAAGAGATATGACATACAAAGGCTATACAATCATCTATAAAATATATGATGAACATATAAAAATAGTAGAGATTTTTAACCAAAACTTACCTATACTAAAGGAAACCAATCTATGATAAAAACACTTACTATTTTACTTCTTACCTCTAGTTTCTTATTTTCTTCTCAAGTAGTATGGAATGGTAAAAGTGAATACATAACAAAAAATGAATTTAATAAAATTTTTGAAAAGAATTTAAATACATTTATGATACATAAACAAAAACTTGGTATACCACTACTGACTAAATCTAAATATCTTAAATTAGATTGGGATGATGCGGTAGAGTATTGTAGAAACTTACAAATAGAAGGTCAAAACAACTGGTATTTACCTACAATTGAAGAATTGAAAAACTCTAAGCAAAAATTACATAATTTAACTAGTAAAATATATTGGTCTTCTGATATTGATTATTCTTATAAAAGGAATGCTTTTTATTTAGATAATATGTATAATTATTCATCAAGTAGTGACAAGAATAATAAATACTATATTTCATGTATTGAAAGAAAAGAACATAAAAACTTTACGACTGAAAAGAGCAAAATATTACAGATTACAAATTATTTAATTAAAAAAGAATTTAATATTAAAAAACCAATTTATCCAAGTAAACCTAAAAAACCATTTTTAAAAACTGCTAAAAACTTAGTAAAAGGAAGATTTGAAAAAACAAGTGCTTTTGAAAAAAGAGTAGAAAAAGAAAAATTACAAAGAGAAAAATATATAACTAAAACTGAAAATAATTATAAAAAAGAAGTTTTAGCTTATAATAAAAATACAAAACGACTTACTGATAAATACAATAATAAAATATTGAAACTAAAAAATGATATTGATAAAATCACAATATATGCGATGAGTAAAGCTTACTCTGTAGTCTATGGAAAACCAAAATTAAAAGCTATAGATTATGATGCTGACAATGAGATATTTTATGGAAATTTAACTTCAAGCAAAGGAAATTTTAGTAAAAAAGTAGCTATTAAGATACCTATAAATATAGCTGAAAGTTTTTTTGATAGCGAGAAAAGTACAAAAGTTGTATATGAATATAAAAATAATAAAATTTATTTAAAAGATATAAAAGTATCTTTTGAAGGCAAAAGTTATCTAGCTATGCTAACAGATACTGACTATAAAAGCAGTGATATAAAAGTAGCTATAAATACAAGAGATTTGAACTTAAAAACAGCAACACTTTTAAGTTCAACATTTAAAGCAAATAAAAGTGACTTTAATATAGGTGCTATAAATTATGGTAAAAGTAAAGTTGCTAAACTAAATAGTAAAGATTTAGAAGCATTAAATAAGCAAAGGTTAAAACAATTATCGTCTAGTACTGAAAACTTAGCTAGCTTATTAAATGATTCTAAAAAAGTAAAGAAAAACCAAAAAGCTTATGCAGTTATATTTGGTATAGAAGATTATATGCTAGAATCAAATGTAAACTATAGTCAAAATAGTGCTATGATGTTTATGCAGTATGCTAATAAACTCTTAGGTGTTCCTGATGATAATATTTGGGCATTTGTAGGGAATAAAACAAGCTCAGGGTTTATTAAGTCACAATGGAATGATTTCTTATCTTTAGTTGAAGATGATGCAGTTGTTTATTTTTACTATAGTGGGCATGGGGTTCCTGGAAACGATGGAAATGCTTATATCTTACCATCAGATACGAATGCTGAAACAGCAACAAATGACAAAACTTTTATGTTAAAAAATATATACTCAAATCTTTCTAAAACAAAAGCTAAAAAAGTAGTAGCATTTGTAGATAGTTGTTTTAGTGGAAAAGATGATAAGGGTAGTTTACTATTTGATGGTGTTGCACCAGTACTTAAAGTAAAGAAAACTACATTTGACA
>JAYEIM010000091.1:0-3020 GCA_034660095.1 Campylobacterota bacterium
AATCTAGTATAAGCTCTTTATCTTCTACTATCATATCTTTAGTGATTAGTTCAAACTCATCTTTTTCAATGATATTTTGTAAAGGAATCCACCCGTATCTATCACCTAGCATTATTAAAAAATTTGGATAATCATGTATTTTACAAGATTGTACCTCTTTGATACACATATCAAAAGCTTTTTGATCTAGTTGAGCTTCGCTACTCACACCCCATCTTAAATCTATAGGTTGGAATGTGTAGCCTTTAGTAGAACAATACTCTTTCATCTCTGGAAATACCTTAGTTTGTAAAGTCTCTCTTTCTACTTGAAAGTCACTAAATGTTGAGGATATGAAAAGTCTGAATGTTTTTGAAGTATTACCCATAATAGCCCTTAATAGTTAAGTAAAAACTTAACCGTTTGTTCTAATCCAAGTATTGTTTTTCCAAACAAAATAAACACTTCCTGGTTGACTTTTATAGTTTGCAACACATTTATCTTTAGTTGTCATTCCTGCAAATAGTACATTATTTTTATATAATGTATCTTCTAATTTTTTTTGCTTTAACTCTTCTAGTTTTTTAATTTTTTCTTCAGGTAAAATTTGTTCAATATCATCAAGATTTTTTAAATAATTTGCTATTTCATTTTTTGATAGTTCTTCATAAGCAATCTTAATTGTAGTAAAAATATCTTTTATATCTTGGACTCTATATTTCATATATATTGAATTTGCTTTATTCATATCTCCATCAGAATTTGCCATAGCTTTTGCCCACAACCCTCTAATCTGTATACCACTTTCTATCTCATCTAATACAAATTCATATAAAATTGTTTCTTCTACCCTATTTGCAATTGATGCTTTTTTAAACATATTAAACATTTATTTTTTCCTTTTACATAACCTATTTAATTTATCTCTTATTGTACCAAAGTTTATATTTTCAAATATTAAATTTGTTTCCATTATCATCCTTTTTTATCAGCTTTTAGATTATAGAAAATATTATGCACATATATTGTCTATAACTAAAAATATCAAAAGTAAAAAAAGTAAATCCTCTTCGTAAACTTCTCTTATCAAAACAAACAAAAGGATACAAAATGAAAGTTTCAAGACACGCAAACAAAAGAATCAAAGAGAGAGTTGGATTACCAAAAAGAGCACACCTAAGACATGTACAAACAGTACTTAAACTTGGAGAGTTAGTTACAAACAAAACAGCAGATGGATTTAAAATGATGCACAATGGTTTTTTATATATTTTTGCACACTTACAAAACAACGAGCCAATTTTGGTGACTACTTATGACCCAAACAATGCCTTTACAGCACCGTCAGATTTTGAAAGTAAAAAAAAGTAAAAAAGCTTTTTACAATACAAATACAAATACAAAAAGAAAAAAGGATACAAAATGGAAAATATAGCACTAGCATATTATAGAGATGAAGTAGGAAAAGAATTACTAATGTTTAAAAAAGAAAATTCAACTGCAATATATAGATGGCTACATTATGTTGAACAAAACTTTGATGAGATATTTGGGGATTTAAAAATTGATTATATCGTAAGAGCATTAGGGAGTAATGAAACATCAAATGAAAGTCAAAATACACCACTTGATCTTATGGGTGGATTATTGGCTAAAAAATTCAATGCAAAATATGTGACAAATATACTATCAAAAGATAGAACAACTCAATTAAAGTTTGCAGGAAATAAATACAATAGAAAAAACATACTAGATCATAAATATAATTGTACTTTAAATGGTCTTAAAAAAGATGCAACATATCTTGTTGTTGATGATGTAACTACTACTGGTACAACATTTGATGAGATAAATAGAGCCATACTTGAAAAATCTAGTAACAAAGTAAAACTACATAACTTCGCCCTTGTAGAAACACTTTGGGATAGAGACTACACAAATGATAAGCAAAGTGATAACCAAAAATTTTATCAACAATTAATAGCATAAAGGAAGCAAGATGAAACTTATAGATATAGCAATACTAACAAATATAAAAGGTCTAGGTTCAATAAATATGATAAAGATACTTAACTACTGTAAAGCACAAAATATAAATAGCATATACGAACTACAAAACATATCTTTATTTAAAGTTGTGAGTATAAAACTTGCAGATATAATAGCGTTATATCTTGATGCAGATATAGATAATTTATATAATAATATGGAAAACTTAATCGATAGCTATAAAGAAAATGATATATACTGTATCTGTATAAATGATGATAAATACCCTGATTTACTAAAAGAGTCTACAAATCCACCTGTGATATTGTACTGCAAAGGTGATAGGAATCTTTTATCTTCAAAATGTGTTGCAGTTATAGGCACTAGAGAAAATAGTTCAATAGGAGAGAAGCTTACAGTTAAAACAACAGAGTTTTTAACTCAAAATGATTTTACAATAGTAAGTGGACTAGCTACTGGTATAGATGAAATAGCACATAAAATTACTTTACAAAATAGTGGCAAAACTATAGCTGTATTGCCTACTATAGATACTATTTATCCTGCATCAAACAAGCAATTAGCTCAAGATATTTTAGATAATGGTGGATTATTAATCTCTGAAAATAAACCAAACACTAGGTTTAACTCTGGACTACTAGTAAAAAGAGATCGTATTCAAAGTGGATTATCAAGAGCTGTGTTTACAATAGAAAGTTCACTAAAAGGTGGATCTCTGCATGCTTCAAATGATGCAGTAAAATTAAATAGAAATTTATACACTCCAGATATTTATAAACTAAGTTTTGATTATCAATCTTCAAAACAAGTTGAGGGTATAAAAAACCTAATTGATTTAAAAAAAGCTACACCATATAGTAAAGATAATTATAGTGATATATTAAAAGAGATAAATACTATACATCAAAAGGACACCCTATGGTAAAAGTAAATCTTAATTCTATAGTTCTCATATAAAAAACATAGAATGATTTAAAATGAATACTTAGATTTTACAAATAGTTTTGGTATAATGGAATATTAACAATAAG
>JAYEIM010000092.1:0-2989 GCA_034660095.1 Campylobacterota bacterium
TAATCCTAGACAAAAATCAATGAATGAGATTAAATCTAAATATGGATGTGAAACCTTAAAATCTAAGGAAAAAAGAAAAATAGCAAGTTAGACCTTGCTATAATTTGGATACATTATAATATATAATGCAATATTTTTTAGAAATAATGACCTAATATAACCTTATCCTAGTTATAAAAAATCTTGATAATCTTCTGAATTTATATCAAATTGTTTCACTATAAATAAAAGTTCTTCTTCAGTATTAATTGGAATATAACCACTTGCATATGCTTCACTAAGTATATATACTGGAATATTCCTTAATTTTGTAATATTATTTACTTCAAATATTGCTAATAGCTCTTGCTGTATGTTAACAAGTCTTTCAAATTGTTCTTTAGTAGTTATTTTTACTTCAATTGGTTCATAGCCATCTTCATATTCAATATAATCATCCCCATTATATTTTTTGAGTATATTTTCAAATAAAGGTTTTTTTATTTGAATTTTTTTAATAATAGGTTCAAATTCCAAATATTCATTTAATGATGATGTTTTTTCATATTCAAATAAAAGTTTATTTTTTAATTGAGTTTTTTTGTATTCAACAGTTTCATCTTTGTATTCATTAAAATCATATAGAGCATAATCATTTATATCTGATAATTCTTGTTCTAATGTAGATTCAATTTCTGCATAAGATAATAGTATTTCAATGTAGTGTATTACTAAACTTGTATCTTCTTCATATGTAGCAACTAATGAGTTGTATTCAAAATGTAATTCTTGGTCATATAGTCCATGGTCTTCTTGTTGAAGCATTGCTTCAGTCATTTGACTTCTTCTTGATTCATAAGTAGCATCGGGGTCATTGTATTCAACTTCATCAATAGGATGAAAATAGCTTGTATTGTCTTCATTTGGTGCATATTCATCATTATAATGTTCATGACTTATTTCATCATCCATTTCACTATTTATATCATCAACTTTTTCTATTGTTTCATTATCAAATAACCATAAATTATTTAATACAAAATCCAATTCAGTATCTAAAATATCACTTATATTAGTTGGATTAGTTTTTATTTTGTTTTTGATTGTAGATTGAGAACCATTTTTTGAATATATACCAGCACGATCAAATATTATTCTATTTTTTATTTGATTATAAAGTCTTATAGCAAAATCTTCATTATCAACTATTTCTACAATTTGATGTTTTGATATTATAGAGCTAGTAAAAAATGGATTACTTTTACTATTGTCTTCAAACTGCCTATCTTCTACTGCTTTAATAAGAGATTCTTTTAATTCTTTTTTTCTATTAATAGATATTAAATTATTTATTGCTTCAATAATTGTCTTTGTATTCTTCAAAGAGATATCAGCTTCTGACTTGCTATAAATAATATTATCACTTGTAGATTTATCTTCATACTGCAATGTCATTGACTCTATATTTAAGTCAATTTTTAATTTATTACAGATTATAAAATTATACTGCTTACTGAATGTAT
Organism: Campylobacterota bacterium; assembly: GCA_034660095.1. Lineage (GTDB taxonomy): Bacteria > Campylobacterota > Campylobacteria > Campylobacterales > Arcobacteraceae > JAIOSF01. The sequence continues at coordinate 1,503 of JAYEIM010000092.1, forward strand.
TCAGTGCTCTTACTATTGACCTTTTATCACTACAACTTGATGTTTTATATCTATTTGTATTCAATTTTTTCCTTTTTTCAAAATAGATTATATCATAAATCACAACTATACACAATGAAAATATTTATTTTAAATTCGCAGTTATAATTGTCGCATAAAAAGAGAAAAAAAAGAACTTCTCATTTTATGTGTTATTTAAAAACTTAGTTATGACATCTGACAAATGGATATGACTTTATTGAATCAAAATAAGATTTGGTAATTGTTAAAAATGATTGTTTGGATTATTCAATACAAAACTAATTTTTAGTTGTGTATTGAGTTATCAGAGCTCAATACTGTCCGAACCTGAACAAGTAAATACTTACTTGGAAACCGAACCTTTTTATTAAAAAAGGACAATATAAATGAACAGATATTTTTCAGAAATAATCTACCAAGATTTAAACAACAGATACAACAAATCAACACTAACAAAAAAAGAGTTAGCCGATGAATTAGGTATGTCAGTTTCTTCAATCAATACATATATTGGAAAAGGGGAAGGAATCCCTGAATATATCAAAGTTGGTAATGCAAAAAATGGAAAAGTACTTTTTCCAGTTGCAAATGTAGTTGACTATCTATCTAATACTTATCAAGTAGCGTAGATAGTTCAATAAATAACTTTTAGAAGTTGTTTATTGAGTTATTAGAACTCAATTTTGTGTGTTGAAACAGTTGGTGTCATTTTATCAACTTCCCCGTATCACTTTTTTTATTCATTTAGTTTTGAAAGGATTAAAATGAAAGTTACAGATATAAAAAAAGCAGTAAAAAGTTTAACTTTACAAGTTACAAATACAATAAATACAATTGGAGATATGAAATTATTTTCATATGCAGGTTCAAAAACAAAGTTTAAACCACAATTCAACCATACAGTTAAAAAAATGGGTGTTAAAAGAGTTGGAACATATATAGAGGCATTTGCAGGTTCATTAGAGAGTATGTGGCATAATTTAGAACTTATACAAGCAGATAAGATAGTTATCAATGATGTAAATCAAAGAATGATAAATCTATATCAACAGATTCAAAAAAATCCAGAGTTAGTATTTTCAATGCTTGAAAAATTAGAAAATAAATTTCAATCTATGATTTTAGAAGAGATACCAAGAAAAGGTTTTGTTCCGCATGATATGAGAGATATATTTGAGAATAACTTTAATTTTTATAAAGACATTAGAACATATTTTAATCTTCATAATTTAGACGCATATAATGCAGCATCTATGATATTTTTATTAAACCATAACTTTAATGGATTTTACAATGAAAATAAAAAAGGTGGATACAATATTGGTTTCAACTGGAAAGCTAAAGAGTTAAATTTAAATGAAATAAAAACGAATCTTTTTAATCTTAGTGATTTTTTCAATAACAATAATATTGTCTTTGAAAGTTTGGATATCGACAGTTTAATTTCTAAATACAACGATCATGAT
>JAYEIM010000093.1:0-2980 GCA_034660095.1 Campylobacterota bacterium
ATTGATTGAAGCATCTCTATTTGTAACATCATCATATCTTTCAAACTCATCTCCTCTTGATTGTCCTCGCTCGGTTGTGGCAACAAGGTCTGCAACATCTCTATTATTAAGTTGTTCTGCTCTTGTAACTCTGTTTGATTGCTGATTAATGATTGCAATAAATCTATCTCTGTTACTTGGTTCTCTGCCATTTTCTAATTTCTCCTCTATTTGGTGTTTATCAACTCCTTTAAGACTGTTTAATGAATTAAATAGTTTTTGAGTGTCAAGTTTAGTAGCTTTTAAACTTGCTACTAAAACATCATTCATGCTATTTAACTGTTTTTGCTCATTTATCTCCTTTGTTTTGATTTTGGTGTATATCTCATTTATTGATATAGGATTATTAAGTTTAGTAGCTACTTGTGTAGCTATATTAAGTGGTGTTTTGTGATACTTATTTGAAATTTGTCTTTTTACTTGGTTAGCTATTTTAATAAGCTCTTTATCATCAATTTTAATATCACTTTTAACTTTAACAATTGGTTGTAAGTTTGATAATAACTTATCAACATCTGTAAACTTTGACATAAGTTCAACATTTTTAAGCCTTACTGCATCTCTGTCTACTTCTTTTTTTGCGGTTCTTGTATTAAAAAAAGCACGCATATTTAATTGAGAATCGCTTAAATGAGGATGACTTTTTTTTAACTGTTTCACTTTGGCTTTTATCGCTTTACTTCGGCTTGAAAAAGCTTTAATCAATTCGTCATTTACACTGGATAACTCATAGAAACTTTGCGATTTATCAATATCTCTTAGACTAAAACCAGCTTTTACAAGTTCATCTTTTAGATTTTGTCTGTAAAATTGACCTAAATTTTTAATAATTGGACTATTTTTTTTAAGAAGTTGTGAAGCATCTAAAGCTCTGTATTTGTTGTCAATTTTTGTGAAATTAAATATAACTGAGTGTGTGTGCAATTGAGGAGCAAGGTCACGGCTAGTATCGTGCTGAAACTTAGCAGCTATACAGTTACCAGTATTGAGAGTTACTCTTTTTCCATTTTTTTGTATTCTGCTCTTAATATGCTCTTGCTCAATATGATTTAAACTACCATTTACTGCGTTATCATGTGCTTTTAGTATTGCCTCCGCAAGTCTAGTATCATTTTTTGATACTGCTAATTCATAAACGAGACTAATACTTTTAAAAGGACTAAGGGTAAAATCAAGAGCTGGAAGAGCACCATCCTTATTTTTTTTACTAGCTACAAGTGTATTATTAGTGCTTGGATTTACACCATGCAAAAGATTATTAAAACTATCATGAGTTAGATCACTTAGACCTAGCTCATTTTTTAATTTACCGTAATACTCTCCAATTTGTTGAGTATAGTAATTATCTTTGGAGTAATATGTACTAGCTTGAGCAAGAGATAGCTTACGAACGGTGAGCATCTCTCATCTCTTTAATTTTATTAATAATAGTTTGATAAAACGCTCTACGACCTTCAAAACTTGAACTATAAAAAGTGCAAATTTTATATTTACCTACAAAATTTGATTTGAGTTCCTTTTTACTTTCAAAATTTTGTACTCTAAAATTTCTTTTTTGAAAAGTATCACCATTTGTAATATATACATAAACAGTATCATTTTCGTGAAAATGATGACTAATAATCGCTGATGTAAGTTTGCTTGTAAATTTATCAATATCAATATTTTGCAATTCTTCTTCGCATCTTAAATTAAAATAAATTTCTTTTTTCTTCATTTTTTTACCTTTTTTTAAATTTCCACCCAAAAACTTCTACCCTTTCCGCCACTTTTTTAAAAGTGGCATTGGTGCAAGCCTCGCTAAGTTCATTTTAAATTCATTTTTAGTTCAGACAAGTTCAAAGTAGTTCACTTTGGGTTCAGTACAGTTCATTCAAGTTCAAAGTGGTTCAGTTTTAACTTTTTGGTTAAAAAAGTGCTTCTGCATTTTTTTGAATCTCGGTAAAAAGTTTTTGTGCTTTTATACTGTTGTTGTATTGAGTTATAAGTACTCCAAATTTAGCTCTATCTCCAGCAGCTAATTCAAAACTCATCTTTCTAGCTTCTGCTTCACTTACACCTTGGCTAATACTTGCAAGGTCTAAAATAGTTTGCTCATCATCTTCTGCGATTTGGAATAAATCACTATATGGCATATATATAGCTTGTGATTTTTTGAATACTTTACTAACTGGTTCAATTCCCATGTCTGCATCACCAAAAAAATATCTAAACTCTTGTTTGATATTTTTAATGTCTGAATACTGATTCAGCACAAAAAAAGTATTAGATGGGTCATCTATATAGTTATATGTATTAAGTGCGTTTTGTAGATACTTTTTGATTTTTAGAGTTGGTATAAGATAAGTTTTTGGTAACTCTATAGGTTTAAGAATATCTAAAACTTTTCTAGTGTCATCACCGCCACCAACATCTACTATATAATCTAAATTTGGGTCACTCATTATGTCAAAAAGCATGTCTGAGATTACATTATCTTTTTGATCTAGCTTAACACTTATAGCTTTATCTTCTGTAAGAAAATCACTGTTTTTAAAAACTAAAGAGTTGTTACTATTATCTAACTCAACTATTTTAAATTTTCGATTTTGAGCATGTAATAAACACGCTAAAACTATTGATGTTAGAGACTTACCAACACCACCTTTGTCATTCACTTCTGCATATATCATTTTTTAATCCTTCTTTGCTATTTTTTGCATTTTTGCTTTGTAGGCATTTATAGCTTTAGTGTTTTGTTTATCACTTTTAGCTACACTTTGAGTCTCATTTTTTTCGCTAGTGCTTTTTGCACTAGGGGTTTTTAAAGAGAAATTTTTTTCACTTAAGTTCTGTTTAATAAATTTGTATATCCTCCTTGTTCCGATTTCTATTTTTTGAGATTTTAAATATTCTTGAATCTGCTCAACTTTATAATTTTTGTGATAAAGTTGAAGAATTT
>JAYEIM010000094.1:0-2978 GCA_034660095.1 Campylobacterota bacterium
ACAGCAATAACAATCAAAGAATCAAATTTAAAAAAGTGAAACTAAAATTACACAATGATTGTAGCAATACAATACAAGTTAATTCAACTAGCAAATATTATTTAAGACAATCATCTAGTTTGGAAGACGATGTATTTGAAAAATTTAATAATAGAGAGTTAGGATATAAATATAATTATTATAAAGATGAAGGGAAAGTTTATGTACCTTATTATAAAAAATATTTAAAAGCAATTTTAAATTCAAAAGATTCTTACACAATTACAAATATAGAAGATATAGAAATAGTATTTGCAAAGAATATTACAAGTGCAAAAAAGTCCAATAAATCAATATTTCAATGCTCAGAGATAATAGAGATAAAGTCACCTACTATACTTAGTGGTACTTTTTATATAGATGTAGTAAATATGCTTGACCTATCTGATAAAATTTATAAAAATGGTACAAGTTATTTTATACCATTAAAAGTTCCTCTAGATGAAGCACTATTGTATCCTAAACATAAAAAGTTAAAATCTGTGGATACTATTAAATACAAAAGTATAAATATTTATATCCCTACTAACTTAAATATAACTGTAGATATTAGCAATGAGAACTTTAAAAAACATTTTAATGATTTTTTAAAAAATCTAAAGAAAGAAAACTTACCAATAAATCTAATATATTCAAAAAGTGAAAGAACATTATATAAAGATAAAAAAAGTTTATATGGTATAAATATTCCTAAAAATTTAATCAAAGGTAAAGAGTTTGATTTTTATTTTGTTAAAAAAGACAAATCAAATATTCATATTGCTTTTTACAGTGATAAAGATAAATTGTCTAAAATAAATAAAGAATTTAAAGATTATAAATTAATTCCTATATATATTAGAAATGAAAATATATCTAATATTGAAGAAGAATTTGAAAAAATTATCAAAAGGATAAAAATTGAAAAGAATAAGTAAAATAGTATTAATTGGAACAATTACATTATTAAATCTAAATGCATCAGATTTATATGATGCATTAAAACAAGATTGTGAAAAAAAGAATATAGTTGTTAGTTATACAATGTTTAATGTACCTAAGAATAAAATAAATTATTTTTTAGACATAGCTCAAATAAAAGCAGAAAATAGATTATGTAAAACACAGGGTATTTTTGTGAAAAGTGAAAGTTCATTTGATTCAGATTATAGAAGAATCGACTATAAAGAAAAATTAAGAAAAAACCATAGTATGGCGATAGAAACGAGAACAAATTGTGAATTTGCAGTTCATCCTATATCTCAAAAGTATAATAAAGTAGATGCTAGTGTAACTGCTACTGTTAAATTTAACTGTAATAATAAAAAAACAATAATGAATTTATCAGATATATAAATTTTATCAATGCTTATTTTATTTCTCAAAATATTAATGTCTATAGGTGGGATTGTTATTTATTTAGCAACACAAGGCAGAAAATGTCAATTATACGGTAACTATAAATTTGTCAATATTATTGGTTCTTTTTTAGGAATTATTAGTTTTGTATTTTTGATCTATAATATCTATAATTTTTATAAAGAATATAATAATAATCAAAAAGTACAAAAATTTTTTAATAGAGAGTGTATCTCTAATAATAAACCTGTAATTAACTATAAGCCTATGGATTTAACAACATTTGAAATGTTTGAGAAAACTTGTACTAATAATAATTTTATTGCTACAGGAATTTCTAGTAATAATTTAAGTCAAGATTTCGCACTTCAAGAAGCAGAACTTAAAGCGGCAAGAAAATTAACTATTAGTATATATGGTACTCAGTTTAATAGTAATACTTCATTTGATATAAATAGTATTAAAAATTCACATTCTATATACACAGAAAGAAATATAGCATATATACCTATAGAGGAGGATTTTTATTTAAACGGAGATACTAATAAATTTGATGAGCCTATAGGATGTGCAAAAGTAAAAGTTAAATTAAACTGTAATAATATTTTATATAAAGATCTTACTAAATCAAAGGATATTTAACTATTTTATAAAAATAAACACTTAACTTTAATCATATACCTATATGACAAAAGAAGAGCAATAAAAAATAAAAAAAGGATTAGTGAAATAAGTTTACATATTTTATCTTTGATGGGTGGATTTGTAGGTGCTTTATTGTCTATGTTGATATTTCGATACAAGATAAGGAAATTTAAGTTTATAATTATTTATATCGTTATTTCAATGATGTGGATTGTAGGTTTAATAGAAATATGAGGAATTACATTATGATAAAAAGTTTACTTTATATGATTCTATTTTTTATATTACCTGCATATATCTTATATGTTTTAGGGGAATATCAATTGACTATGTTAAATGATCCATTGTTTGACTATGATGAAGAGTTTGCCACTGATTCTAAAATATATGCTGCAATATGGCTACTTGTAGGTGCTATAGTGTTTAAGTGTAGTATCACAAATTATGATCATTTAGATTTTGATGTGGATATTGAGCATTCAGATGGTAGTTCTGAAGATACAAATATAAAAGAGTTGCCAAAATTTTTGCAGTGTCAAATTGTATTTTATGATTGGATTGATAAGTTAATTGAAAAATCAAAGTTTTTTGGAATAATGATACTTATACTTATACTTATTGGTCTAGCTTATTTAGCAACTAGTATGTACAAAACTGTTTTATCAATATTTTAAATCAAGGAGTTTAGTAAAATGATACCAAAAAACCTAGTCTATAGAATATACAACAACGACCTTGCCATTATCATGAATATCCAAGAAAATAGAGTGGTTTTACTTCAAAATGAGCCGTTGAAACTTTGGCTAAATATCTTAAAAAACAATCAATCCACTTTTAATGATGATGAGAGTAAAATAGTAGATGAGTTAAAAGTAAATGGCTTAGTAGCACATAATAATAAAAGTATCACTACTTCAAATATATCTACATCTATAAAAGAGGTTGATATATCTATA
>JAYEIM010000095.1:0-2976 GCA_034660095.1 Campylobacterota bacterium
GTCAAATTATAGATTTGGGTAATAATATTAAGATAAATAAACAAACTGGAAAACTACAAGTTGGAAAGCAAGAAGTAGCTATAAATAAATTTAGTAGAACATTTTATGGTAAAAATGGGAAATTAGAAAAACAGGAACAAACTATAAATAGTACTAGTAATTTTAATGTAATTTATATGACAAATTATAGACAGTTTTTAGTAGTGGAAAATAGTGTTTATAATTCACTTTATTTTCAATTGTTTGTTTTAGAAAATTATGATAAAGATTTATTTGAGCCTACTATTTTAACGCCGTTGGCTAAGGTTTATAAATTAAAGATTTAGTAATTTGACATAATAGTCATATTCTTGACTATTTTAAATAAAATTGACAATAGCTTATATATTAGCTATAATATATAAAAATCACTACTAAGAGATAATATGATAACTATAAATATAACAACACCAGATTCTATTATTGAACAATTAAAAATTAAACTTAAGCAGATGCGGCTATCTATGAATTTAACTCAAGATGGTTTAGCAAAACGAAGTGGCGTAAGTCTTGGAAGTCTTAAAAGGTTTGAATCAAGTGGCAATATTTCGTTAAAGTCATTATTGAAGTTGTCTTTAGTATTAGAGTGTTTGGATGATTTTCAAAATATAGCCAATCCTAAAAAAGAAGTTATAAATTCTTTAGATGATATTTTAAATACAAAAGTGAAAAGTACTAAAAAAAGAGGTACTGTAACATGAATACAAAAGAAATAGAAGTATTTTTAAATATATATAAAAAAGAATTTCTTGTAGGCAAGCTAGTATATAAAGAAAAAATAATATATTTTGAATATGCTAAAACTTTTTTAAAAAGTGGAATAGAGATATCTCCATATAAATTACCATTAAAATCAGGTGTTTTTATTTGTGAAGATGATATATTTGAAGGGTTATTTGGGGTATTTGGAGATAGTTTACCAGATGGTTGGGGTAGATTGTTGCTTGATAGATATTTTAGATAAAGTGCAAAATTTTGGAGAAACATTTGTGATTGAGTATGGTAAAAAACATAAAAAAGTGGCTAAGTTAGTGCCTTACGAAGAAGAAAAGAAAGTAAGAGTGTTTGGTCAATTAAAAGGAAAAATAGAAATATATGATAACTTTGATGATGAAGATAAAGAGTTAAATGACTTATTTTATAATGGAAAGATATTTCCTTGAATATACTTATAGATACTCATATATTTTTATGGTTAGCAAATGATAATATTGACTTAATAAAACCAAATAAATTCAAATATTTAAATGATATAAATAATAATCTAATAAAAACATCAGGGACAGGGCTTTACTTTTAACCAATAATAGTCATACTATTGACTATTCACAAAAAAGACTATATAATAAAATAAAAAATATGGAGATATTGTGATACAAGCAGGAAAACCTATACTTAATGAATTTTTAGGAAGAAAAAAACAAAGAGATGAATTAAATCTAATGCTAAGGTTGGGTCAATCTGTAGTTTTATATGCACCTAGAAGACATGGAAAGACATCACTTATAAATAGAGTATTAGCTGATTTAGACGATGGTACTTTATGTATAAGCATAGACATAATGTCAATACCAAACAAGAGAGTACTTTCAGAAGTGATAATAGATAAATGTTATGAACTTTTAGGTATTAAGGGTTTTGCTCTTAATAGCTTAAGAGGTATTGGTAAAACTATAAAAGATATTACAAACTTTATTGCCTCTTATGGATTAAAAGTAGAAGATTTTGAATTGAGTACATCTGAAAAATTACTTAAAGATAGTGACGAAGAAGAGCTATTTGCACATGCCTTATCATTACCTCAAATAATCGCCAGTAAGCTTAATAAAAAGCTTATATTTGCCATAGATGAGCTAGGAGAGATAAGAGATTTTAAAGATTATCACTTTATATTAAAACAGATGAGGACAAGTTTTCAGCATCAAGAAGATGTGATATATCTATTTGCAGGTTCTCAACACTCAGTAATAGGTTCTATATTTAGAGACTCTAGTTCTGCTTTTTATAAATTTGCACAAATGATAGAACTTAAGCCTATGAAAGCTAATGATTTTGAAGAATATTTTAACTCTTTATTTTCAAATTATGAGATAAAACTATGTGAAAGCTTTACTAAAGAAGTAGTAAAAATAGGTAATGGAATCCCATATTATATTATTAAAATAGCTAATAATATTTTATTTAATGCACTACTTTCTAAACAAAACTATATTAATAAATTTTCAATACTCAAAGCAACACTTGGTGTATATAAAAGTGAAGAGCAGTATTTTCAAATAGAACTTGCAAAATTTAGAGGCAAACGATATCAACAGAAATTATTAACAGCATTTGCATTTGATTATTCATCTAAAGAGGCATCGCAATATGCTTCATTGGAATATAGTAACTCTCAAAGAGAAATAAAGGTATTGTTAAATAGTGGTATTTTGTCAAAAAGTACCCATGGCAAATACTATATCACAGATCCTTTTTTAGAGATATATTTAAAAAAAAGCAGATAACTACTAATCCATATACAAAAGGATGGTGTATATGTCTTATGATAAATATTTAGTAATTGAAATACTAAATCAAATTATTGAAGCAATTGAGGTTGTACAAAAAAGATGTACTTTTGCAAAATCTGAAGGTGATTTTTGTTATACTGAAGAGGGACAAGAAAAACTTGATGGTATATGCATGAAACTAATAGCCGTTGGAGAGAGTTTAAAAAATATTGATAAAATAACAAATAAAGAACTTTTAGTACAGTACCCTCAAGTTGAATTGATACCCTGTGCTTACAGAGTACTTTATATAGGGTATTTACTTTAGGTTTAATGTGTAGAAGCGTAAATAAAAGATGAAAAGTTTCATCTTTTTAGCTTCGGAAGACAAAGCTACTGTGCACACTTGCACGAGATTTGTCCGAATAGCTACTTACACTACTTCTAT
>JAYEIM010000096.1:0-11086 GCA_034660095.1 Campylobacterota bacterium
AATAAACTTCGTCCATCTATATCTTTTTGATTTACATCTATTTTATTTAGATCTAATAGCTCTTTTACAACTATTAAGTTATTCTTTTCTATTGCAATATTAATAGCTGTTTTTTTATCATTATTTTTTATAGTGGTATCAGCATTGTGATTTATAAGCCATACTGCTGATTTAAACTTGGATACTTTTAAACATTTTATTAAAAATGTATTTCCATCTTTATCTTGATGATTTATATCAATAATCTCTTTATCTAATCCCTCTATAAGCCAATCCCAATTTGGTTCTTTATGTAGTATTTCTTGTAAAAAAGTAACATTTGAATGCTCCCTTTTAAAGAGTTCTCCTAGCACTTAATGCTCCAGTTTAATTTTTTATTATTATACATTGGAACAACTTTTTTATCTCCTTTTTCATAAATATTTGGAACGATAAAGTCTGTTTTTTCTAATGTTATATTTTTAGAAGATGGTTTCATATCGTATATTTTACATGCATTATCACTTATAAATTTTTGTAAATTATCAAGCTTATTATTCTCTTCAAATAGTTGCGTTAAAACTTGAAGTGCAATTGGTGCTGTAAATACACCTGCTGCACAACCACAATTTTCTTTTGCATGTTGAGGATGCGGTGCAGAATCACTACCAAACATCACCCTTGGATGTGCTTCAAGTGCAATTTTAAGTAAAGCATCTCTATCTATAGGTGTTTTTGCTATTGGCTTACAAAAAAGATGTGGTTGCAACATACCACCTGCAACATCATCAAGTGTTATAAGTAGATGATGCAAAGTAATTGTAGCATATAGATTATCATATTTTTGAAGTAAATCTACAGCATCTTTAGTTGTAATATGCTCCATTATTATTGTTAATTTTGGAAATGCTATTGCTAACTCTTCATAAACACTCATAAACTCTTTTTCTCTATCCATAACAAAACCATTTGTTTCTCCATGTACACAAAGAGGTATATTTAATTCAGCCATGGCATTAAATGTAGGAGCTAAGGTAATTGTATCTATCGATTCAACTCCACCTTCACTATTAGTTGTAATTCCTGCTGGATAAAGTTTAATAGCACTAATTTCATCTTTTACATCTTCTAAAAACTCTTTGGTATAAGGTTTAAAAAATAGTGTCATAAAAGGTTTAAAATTGTCCTCTTTAGAAATAGAATCTAAAATTCTTTTTTTATATGCGATAACTGATTCTTTTGTATCAATAGGTGGAACAAGATTGGGCATGATAATTGCACCTGCAAATGTTTTAGAACTCAAAGGAGCTACTAAATTTAACATCTCATTGTCTCTTAGATGAAGATGCATATCAAATGGGCTAGATATAACTATACTTTTCATTTATATAATTCCTAATGTATTATTTATAATACGATTATATCTAAATACTTATTATATATATTATATTTGTATAAGTTATTGAAAAATTTATTAACTAGCTTCTAAAATATCTATTGCATTTTTTACTAAAATAATTTTATTATCTATATCTACATCTATAATAAAATCATCCGTATAGGGTAATAAAAATCTATTGGCATAATCTTTTTCTTGTAGCGTTTTTGTAGTCTCTATCTCTAAATAATCACTTAGAGGCATTCTTTGTATATCTAAGACAATTCCTAATTCTTGATCATCCTCTTTTATGACGCAATTTATCATATCAAACCAAAAAAATTGTTTATCCTCAAGTTTACACATCTTTTTTGTATCTTCTTTTGAGACAAAAAGTTGTCTATTTGTAAGCTTTTTAGCTGATTCAATAGTATCAATTCCAATAAATTTAACTACATTACTGTTTGTATTATAGCTCTCAATCGTAAGTTCTTGATTTTTATCTGTAAAAAATTTTGAGTTTTTTTTAAATTGTTCAGGAAAGTCTGAATCGATGATTAGTTTTTGTTGACCTTTAAGTCCAACAGCTCGTCCAAGTTTTGCAACATAGATTTTATCCATGAAAAAGCCTTTATATTATAAATATCAAGCAGAAGCTAAAAGTTTAGCCTTTACTTTGATACAATTTGGATTTTATAAGAGATACCATTTTTTGCTTTGCAACCATTTAAAATAGTCTTAATAGCATTTATCATATTTCCATTTTTTCCAATGAGTTTCCCTATATCACTATCATTTGCTTTTACTATCACTTCAAAAAAAGTTTCATTAATCTCTTTTAATTCAACTTCTATTTCATCAGGATGGCTAACAATCATTTTAGCATATGTAGAAACAAATTCAGTTATCATACAAATACTCGACTATTTTTTAGCACATTTTGTAAGTTTTGCAACTTTTTCTGATGGTTGAGCACCAACACCTAACCAATAATCAAGTCTCTCTTGATCAAATTTTAACTCTTTTGGTTGAGATACTGGGTTGTAGTATCCAATTGATTCAATCCAACCTGAATCTCTTCTTTTTCTACTATCTGTTACTACAATTCTGTAAAACGGCTTCTTGTTTCTTCCCATTCTTGTAAGTCTAATTACTGTCATTTTAATTCCTTCTGTTTCATTTTATATTTTAACTTTTATGTTAAGTGCTAAATATTAGATTTTAATATTTAGCACTTGACACGAGTTCATACTATCTATCTTGGTATTTGTGGCATTGCTCCACCTGCACCACCCATTTGTGCCATCATTTTTTGCATATCTTTACCACCTTTTCCAGATAGTTTTTTTGCCATTTTTGCTGCATTTTTAAACTGTTTAAGTATTTTATTTACTTGAACTTCTGAAAGCCCTGCACCCTTAGCAAGTCTTCTTTTTCTTGAAATATTTATGATACTTGGTGTCTCTTTCTCTTTTGGAGTCATAGAACCAATAAGTGCTTTTATCCTAACTATCTCTCCAGAACTTTCAAGATCCATATCTTTTAATTGACCAGCCATAGCGCCCATACCAGGGATCATACCAAGTATAGATTTCATACTTCCAAGTTTTTTCATCATATCAAGTTGCTCTAAAAAGTCATTAAAGTTGAATTCACCTTTTTTAATCTTTCTAGTAACCTCTTTTGCTTTTTTCTCATCAATTATTGCAGATGTTTTTTCAGCTAATCCTTCAACATCTCCAGCTCCCATAAGTCTAGATACAATTCTTTGGGGTATAAAAGGTTCAATATCAGGCATCTTTTCACCAATACCGATAAATCTAAGTGGTACTTCTACTTGATGTGCAATAGATATAGCTACTCCACCTTTAGTATCACCATCATATTTTGATAAGATAACACCATCTATACCAATTTTTTCTTTAAATGATGTAGCAGTTTTTGTAGCATCATGACCTGTTAATGAATCAGCTACATAAAATACTTCATCAGGTTGTACTGCATTTTGTATATCTTTAAGTTGATCCATAAGTTCATTGTCAATTGCAAGTCGACCAGCTGTATCTACTAAAAGTACATCGTAAAGTTCATTTTCTGCTTTTTTCTTAGCGTTAATAGCTATTTTTACTGGATCTGTTTCATTTTCATCAAAATAAACATCAACTTCTATCTGGGTACCAATTTGCTTAAGTTGTTCAACCGCTGCAAGTCTTTGTAAATCGGCGGCTGCCACTAAAACTTTTTTGTTTCTAGTTTTTAGGTAATTTGCAAGTTTTCCAGTAGTTGTTGTTTTACCACTACCTTGTAGTCCTGTCATAAGTATCGTTGTAAGTGATGATTTGTTACTATAAACAAACCCTTGGTTACCTTGTGTTGTTAATATATCTGTTAGTGAAGTTTGTAAAGCTTTTAAAAATGAATCTTGACCAATTCCATTCGCTTTTGTTTCTAATTCTATTTTAGTTAAAAGTTCTTTTGTAGTTTTAAAGTGTACATCTGATTTTAATAATGATTTTTTAAGTTCTGTAACTGCTCTTTTTAAAGCACTTGCATCATCTCTATGTCTTATTTTTCCAACAATAGATTTAAACGAACCAGTTAAAGTTTCAAACACACCCAACTCCTATATATTTTTAAGTTTGGGATTGTATATAATATTAGCTTTGTTTTTGCTTAAATAGAAAAAGTCAATATCCTTTAAATAAAGGTTTTATGTTGTATCTTGACTGTACTAATTTAGATTACTTTAAGATTAGAATTCTATTTCAATCTTTTCTTTTTGTTCAAAATAGACTGCTTTTGTATATCCAACATCTCTGGCTATTTTAGTAACTTCATCATAAGAAAACCCAATTTGCTCTACACTATGAGCATCACTACTAAATGTGATAGGTATATCTAACTCAAATGCCAACTCTAAAAGTTGTTTTGATGGATACTGCTCTTTTATAGGTTTTCGTAATCCTGCGCTATTTATCTCAAGAGCTAAACCATTCTTTTTTATTGTTTTTAAACTTTCTAATGCTATAGATTTTATATCTTTTTTTGGTTGAAAGTTAAATATTTTTATCAAATCAAGATGACCAACTATATTAAATATTCCACTATTTGCACTTTGTTTTACAGCTTCAAAATAATCTTCCCAAATCTTATCTATATCTTTATTTTTATATTCGCCAATAAATTCTGGATTGTCAAATCCCCAATTTCCAAGATAATGTACGCTCCCAATTAAATAATCAACTTTAGCATTTTTTATATCATCTAAAATATAGTCACCGCTTAAAAAGTCCACCTCATAGCCAAGTACTATATTTATATCTTTTTTATATTTTTCTTTTAGATTTAAGATGGATTGTTCATAAAATTCTTTTTTATTTAAAGTTAAACGGTAACCATCTTCAAAGCTTTTCATAGGAGCATGCTCTGAAAAGCCATATATATCTATACCTAAATCTATCGCTTTTAAAATATATTCATCAATAGTTCCTGCTGCATGGTTACATAAAGTTGTGTGGTTGTGTAGATCTACTCGCATCTTATATTATCCTTCTAACCCAAAATTCAAATACCCTATCAGGTATAAAATACTTATCATCATTTTTATCTATTAACTCTTTTGCAAAAAGTGTATTTACAGATGATTGTAAAGTTTGTTTTTTTATATTGTATTGACTTAAAACTGAAGAGTTAAAAAAACCATTTTTATATTTTACCACTATTTTTAAAGCAATCTTTTGGTTGTTATTTAGAGTATCAAATATGATCTTATAGCTTGAATCTTTAGAGTTAATTATCTCTTGTATTGTATCATCTACTTGCTCTTTTGTTATTGTTTTTTGTTTTTGAATATACAAAAGGTGTAAGATATGTTGCAACATCTTTGTTTCTCCATCTGATTCTTCATAGATATAATCAAGTAATTTATCATTCAAAATTAAATATTGTGTACTATATTGTTTTATATCTTCTATATTTAAAGGTTGAAGTTCAAAATGATTTGCAAGTTCATATAGTGGAGCTTTATATTGGAAAAGAGAAGTTAAAAGATGCCGTTTTGAACCTAAAAATATGTATGATATATTTTCTCTTTCTTGTATATATTTTCGCAAGATAGCATCAAGTTTGACATCTGTTATATTTGCTATTTGTTGAAACTCATCTATTGCTATAATTATTTGTTGATTTTTACTATATTCGCTTATTGTATAAAAAAAATCTTCAAGCATCTGCTCAAAAGTTAGTGTTGTAACTATTGGTTTTATAGAGTATTCCAAAGTTTTAGGGTCAATAGTTGGCTCTACACGAACTCTTTTAAAAAGTGAAGTTAGACTTTTAATAGCACCTTTTAAGTCTAATTTAGTTGAATTTGAAAGTGCGGTCAATAATGCTTTTGAAAAATCTTCTTTTGATGTTATATCAAATATATCTACATAGATACAAAGGTATCTATCCTTATTTTTTTCAAAAAATTCTTTTACTAATGATGTTTTTCCCATTCTTCGTTTTGAGTGTATTAGTAAATTATTTGAATACTTTACTATTTCAGATATCTTTTCTATCTCTTTAACTCTTCCAAAAAACTGACTATTTGATGTTATATTATCATAAGGGAAAGGTGAAAACATAGTTGTCCTTAGTATTTATTTTTAGATACCATTAGTATATCTTTTATAATTTATATTGTCAATACTAATAGTATATTTTTTTTAATACTTATTCTACTACTTTAAAAGACCTGCACCATCTATAGCAGTGCTTCTACTTAGAGCATATTCCCTTTTACCATCTATAATATCATATTTCCAAATAGGAGCAGAAGCTTTAAAATCTTCAACAAATTCATCTATAAGCTCTAAAGCAACTCTTCTTTTTGGAGAACAAACTGCAGAGATATAGCTACTTGTATGATTTAAAACATCTCCTCTACTATGAGCCATAAGAACTATTGCATTTTTTTCTTTTGCTTTTTCTTGCCAAGTATCAAACCAAGAGTTTAAAATAGGTTCATATATATCAAAACTAAGCCCATCAATTCCATCTTCATCACGAACAACACCTACAAAAGTGATAATTGCACCATAGTTAGAATCTTTAAACTCTTTATACCAATTATTTGTTATCTCTTCTACTGGTAAACTACCATCAAATAGTTGCAATTCAGTCATATTTCAGCCACCACATACAGGAGGAAGTAATGATACTTTATCTCCATCTTTTAGTTCGCTATTTTTATCTTGAACTAACATATCATTTATAGCTACTGCACTATTTTGAAGCCAAGAGGATAAACTCTCATCTTGTTTTAAAATATCACTTAATTGATTTAAATTTGAAATATCTAATGTTAACGGAACTTTCCCTATTGGACCTAAAAACTCTACAGTTACCATATTAACCCTCTTGTTATAAATTATTTGATATTATAGCCAAATAAAAATTAGGATAAAACACTACAAGTTATGATATTTGCTAAAATTGATTTTATAAACTTATTGCCATTTTATATATTTATCAAAAAAAATATTAAATCAACTCAACAAAAACAAATTATAAACTATAAAAAATCATATCCATCTGCTATAAATAAAAGATTTAAAAAAAGAGAAATAGATGCAGCTTTTATATCTTCTATTGCATCAAAAAGATGTAAATGTTTAGATTTAGGTATTGTTGCACAAAATGAAGTTTTATCTGTATTGGTCTTAAATGGTATTGATCAAAATGATTATCAATCAGATACATCAAATGCTTTGGCAAAAGTTTTAGATACACATGGTCAAGTTATAATTGGTGATAAAGCATTGTATCATTATCATACTACACAAAATAAAGATTTTATAGATTTAGCTCAATTATGGAAAGAAAAATATAATCTACCTTTTGTATTTGCAAGATTATGTTTTAACAAAGAGGAAAAGTACCTAAAAAAACTATCAAAACAATTTTTAAATACAAATGTTAAAATTCCACAATATATTTTAAATCAATATTCAAAAAGAACAAACTTAACAAATAAGCAGATAAAAGAGTATCTTACAAAAATATCGTATAAGATATCATATAAAGAGAAACAAAGTTTAAAATTGTTTTTTCAGCTTGTTAAAAAAAGTTAATTCAATCAGCTTAACTTACAACTCCCCACCACTTTTTATAATATCAATCCCATACTTATCTCTTAGTTTTTGCATAGAAGCTGTAAGTTTGGATTGCTTAGTATCATCTTCTAAATTAAATAAGTCCATTGTAGTATTTTTATTTTCTTGAAAATTAGATAGAGTGATATTTACTTGTACTACAGCATGAGATGGATGGTTATCTATTTTATCAAACATATCTACCATCTCTTGTTTTAGGTGTTGTTCTGTAAATGTTCTATTGTTGTTGATATAATCTTTTGCTTTTTCTCCATACTGATACTTTATCTTTAAAGCAAAAGTCATTGGATTGTGTTTATCTTTATGTGCTAAAAAAGATAAATGTCTGCATAGTATAGTGATTCTTCTTTTTAATTCATCTCTATTTGATTCAGGGTCAAAAGTTCTTCCAAGCCCTATAGATTTATGGGTATCTTTT
The DNA here is from genome assembly GCA_034660095.1 of Campylobacterota bacterium. GTDB lineage: Bacteria > Campylobacterota > Campylobacteria > Campylobacterales > Arcobacteraceae > JAIOSF01. The sequence continues at coordinate 7,934 of JAYEIM010000096.1, forward strand.
TTTATAGATATATTTTCTGTATCTGTTCCAGTGATACGATGATATAGTTGGCTTCCAAATTTACCCCAAGAGTAAAAAATATCTTTTTTGTCTTTTACTTGCCCAAGAGTTTGAATACCTTTACTTAAAAGTTTTTCTTGATACCCTTTCCCTATTCCACAAAACTCTTTAATTGGTTTATTGTTTATATATGCATCAACTCTATGTGGTGGTATTAGTTTTACACCATTAGGCTTAGCATCATTTGTAGCTAATTTTGCAATCCATTTTGTTTTTGCAACTCCAATAGATATTGGAAGCCCTAGTTCATCAAGTATTTGTTGTTTAAGCTTTATTGCAAAATCTTCTACATCTTCATCTTTTATCCATCCTGTTACATCTCCAAAAAATTCATCAATTGAAAACTGCTCTATAGATGGTATCATCTTTTCTAATAGTAGTTTTAATTTATGAGATAGTTCATGATATAGTGGATAGTTTGGTGGAAGTACTGTTAAGTTTGGACACCATCTTAAAGCAACTGCAACAGGCATTGCTGTTTTAACTCCAAATTCTCTTGCTTCATAACTTGATGTAGTGATAATTCCTCTTACTCTTCCATCAGGGTCTACAAAATACTCTTCAAAAGATTTATCATCATTACTGCTTAAAATAGAACTTGTAAAAGCACCCTCAATTTTAGACAATTCTCTTGTCTGTTTTTTGGTATCAAAGATAGATAGATTACTTCTGCCACCAACAGCTATAGGTATATCATCTAATTGTGGGTTATTGATACGATGGGCTGCTGCAAAAAAGCAATCTAAGTCTAAATGTAAAATCATAATTGTATTGTAACCTATTTATATTTGTTAGTTGATATATATTGCTATATGCAATATTTAATATTATGAGCTTTATAGATCTACTAAGTTAAAAATTTCTTACGCATCTATACCTATAAGAAGTTAATTTATTAGCTCCTTGTGATGTTTGACTAGTATTAAAATCTATTATCCATGCATTTTTATAATCTGGATTACTAGATGCTGATGATGTTGTACTACTCCAGTAACTACCAATCTCTAGTTCTGGATATAGAAAGACCCCATTTATTGCAGGACTAGATGTGGTATAGTCTGCTATATTTACCAATTCATTTATATTTGGTAATCTCCAATTAGAATATGCACCTATAGTTAAATTTTCACAAAAATTCATGGATACTTTCCATGTTTCAGCTTTTCTTTCTACATTAATATAATCATCATCCCACATTAAACCAGTTGTAGTATCAATTACAATCTCCAGAGTATTATCTCTAATCATAGTAGCATTTAAATTTAGTAACATTAATAAAGTAATAAATAAAGATTTCATTCTGCTCCTTTAATTTTCATGAATACATTTTGGATATATTGCATTATAACTTTTTGATATCGGAAATAAATTACCACTTTCAACTAAAAGTATCCATGCACTCGATGTGTCAGATGACACTTCATCTCTTACCCAAAAACCATAGTAGTCTGTATTTATAAAGACACTATTCATCGCTGGCTTAAATTTTGATTTATCAAAAATATTATTTAATTCTTGAACAGATGGTAAGTACCAATCTGTAAATCCTCCTAAAGATAAATTTGCACAATAATCCATTGCATCTTGCCAACTATTTGAAGCAGTAGTTATATTTGTATCTTGCCACATTACATTTAAATTGTTGTCATATACTATTTCATTTACATCATCTCTTGTCATATTAATATCCAAACTTAGGTTACTATAATAAAAATCATCTTTGATACTCATATCATTTGTTCCATTTTCATCATAAGAGGAAGTTTGACCAGTTTTTGATATTGGTTTATATTTTTCTATAACAGTTTCTATATAGTTTGTAGGAAACGTATCACTTATATCAGTTAATGTATTTTCTGATATTTTAATAGTATCAATTCCAAATTTTGGAGCTATTCCACCCGTAGATGAATCGTTACTAATTATTAGTTGATGATATGTTGAATCATTATTTATAGTAATTGATCCTGTACCAATACTACCTTCTCCTATAATCTCTAGATCATCTGCAATTGATGCAGAAAAAGATTCTGGCTTAACTGTTTGATTAAAATAAATATATAATTTATCATCATCAACTATGGCTGTTTGATTTGTATCATATACTGCAGATAAGATATATAAGTTTTCAGCATAAATCATATTAATTGTAACTGTAACAGTATTACTATCTCCGGAACTTGTTGTTGCTTTTATAGCAAAAGTATAATTTGCAATATTGGTATCACTAAAATCAACCGTATCTGACAATGTAATTGTTCCATCTAAAGATATATTAAAATTATCTCCATGAGTACCACTTACTATGGTAACAGATGTTATTGCATCATCACCTTGCTCTATATTTACTTGACCTACAACATATCCTTCTGAAAAACCAGAATATAGTGTAGTTTCAAAATCATATAAAATAGGTATAGAGGAATTTACATCATTTATGTTTATTGTAAGATTTGCTATTTCACTATATCCTGCACTATTTAATGCCCTAACATCTAAAGTATAGACTGATTTTGTCTCATAATCTAGTAAAATATTATCTTTTAATGTAATAATACCATCTATATCAGATTGAAATTCATTACTTACTATTCCATTATTACTGTTATTTAAATCAATTGAAGTGATAATTGAATCACCTTGCGTGATATTTAATGTGCCTATAGTTATACCACTTTCTATATTTTCATCTATATTTATAATTAAGTCAGCAATAGATGCAACCTCAGGGATATCATTAATTGTAATAGTAACATTTTTATCTAAACTATTGCCAGAATCACTTGTAGCATACACCGTAAGGTTATATTCATTTGTAGTTTCATAATCAAAAGTGGTATTAGTTACAATATAACCACTTGAATTAATGTCAAAGTTTGAAGTTTCAGAGAGAGTAAAACTTGTAATATTTCTATCACCAGAATCACTGATAGTAATATTTCCAATAAGTGTGCCAATAGTTGCATTTTCGTCAATAGAAGCTGTAAAGTTTTCTATTGTTGGTACTATATCAGGAAGATCGTTAATACTTATATCCACAGTAATACTTGTGGAGTTACCAGCAGTATTTGTTGCAATTGCAGTTAAGTTATA
>JAYEIM010000096.1:11186-13833 GCA_034660095.1 Campylobacterota bacterium
ATTGAACCTGTAAAGTTTTCTATAGTTGGTAATACATCTGGTATATCATCTATAGATATATTTAAATCTTTACTTAATGAGTTTCCTGCACTATTAGTAGCATAAATTGTTAGGTTATATTGAGTAGTAGTTTCATAATCTAAATTACTATTATCTAAAACTTTAAGAGATCCACTACTGTTAATATCAAAGATTGTAGCTCCTGCTCCATTTATAGTAAATGATGTAATATTAGAATCACCAATATCTGTAATAGTAATATTACCTAAAAGAGTATTGTCAGATATATTTTCATCAATTGATGTAGTAAAACTTTCAATAATGGCAACAACATCTGGTAAGTCATTTATATTAATTGTTATATTAGCTTCATTAGAATCACCAGCACTATTAGTTGCAATTGCCCGTAAATCATAACTAGTTCTTATCTCATAATCTATATCTGCATCTATTACACTAATTGTTCCAGAGTTTGCAATACCAAATACACTGGATATTGTTCCGTTAATCTCTTGTAAGCTAAATGAACTAATAGCACTATCACCATTATTTGTAATATTTATATCACCAACAATGGTATTTATAGAGGCATTTTCATTTATACTCGTAGTGAAATTACTTATTATAGGTTTTTCATCAATTACATTATTTACATTAATAGTAATATTCACAGTATTACTATTCCCAAAATCATTAGTAGCAGTTGCAGTTAAATTATATGTAGGGGTAGTTTCATAATCAATAGTACTGTTATCTAAAACAGTAATCTCTCCATCTAAACCAACTCCAAATATAGTAGATTCACTACCATCACTACTATTATTAATATCAAAGTTAGTTACATTGGTATCACCTGGATTAATAGAGATACTTCCAACTACATCTCCATTATTTGCAACCTCACTTACTACTGTAGTTAATGCTGTAAGAACAGGAGCTGTCTCTGCAGAATTATTAACATCAACTACTAAAGCTACTGTATTAGAAACACCTGCATCATTAGTAGCATAGACTGTTAAATTAAATTGTTGAGTTGTTTCATAATCTAATTTAGAAACATCGGCAACACTAATAGCTCCACTTGTATTTATATCAAATGCAGATGCATCTACTCCACCAATTGTAAATGATGTGATATTAGAATCACCCAAAGGTGTAGTTATTTCAATATTATCTATTACAGTACTATTAGTAGTATTCTCTACTACACTTGTATTTAAAGCTACAATAGTTGGAACTATCTCATTAATTAAATCTGTAACAGTAATAGATACAGTAGAACTATTAGAATCTCCAGCACTATTAGTAGCAATTGCTCTTAAATCATATGAGGTATCTGTTTCATAATCTATAGTAGCCCCAGTTTTTACACTAATAGTTCCACCATTAGATATTATAAATGTATTATTTAAAGTTGTTCCATCAGATTCATACATAGTAAATGAACTAATAGCACTATCACCTACATTTGAAATATTTATATCCCCAACTATTGTTCCAACAGCTATATTCTCATCTATAGTTGCACTAAAATTCTCTATAGTTGGTACAGTATCAGTTGTATTAGAAACATTAATAGTAATATTCACAGTATTACTATTCCCAAAATCATTAGTAGCAGTAGCTCTTAATGTATAAGAGGTTGTAGTATCGTAATCTATATTTGTATTGTCTTTTACTGTAATAACACCAGCGTTAGATACTTCAAACATAGTTGAAAGAGTTGTATTGTCAGTCTCTTTTAAAACAAATGCACTAATAGCTGTATCACCTGTATCTATTACAATATTACCAGCAACATCACCATTAGATGCTGATTCTATAATAGATGTTGTTAATGTGGTTAAGGTTGGTGCAACTTCTGCAATATTATTAATAGCTATAGTTAAATCAACAGCTAAAGAGTTCCCAGCATCATTTGTAGCTAACATAGTTAAAGAGTAAGATTCACTAGTTTCAAAATCTAAAGAAGCACCAGTTTTAACTTTAAGTGTACCATCAGTTAGTATCTCAAAATTATCTTTACCAACACCACTAATAGTAAAAGAGGATATAGCAGTATCTCCAACACTAGTAATAGTAACATTAGCAATAGTTGCACCATCTGCTGCATCTTCATCTACATTTGTAGATAAAGTTGCAATAACAGGAACATTCTCATTGGTTAAATCATTAACATTAATAGTAACAATAACTTCACTAGAATCACCAGCTGTATTAGTTGCAATTGCTCTTAAATCATAAGATTCTAGTGCCTCAAAATCTATAGTAGCAGCCTTAACAGTAATAGTTCCACTATTGGATACCTCAAATGTAGTAGATAGAGTTGTACTATCATTCTGCGTAATCACAAACGATGTAATTGCACTATCTCCTATATCTGTAATTGATATCTCTCCTACAACAGTACTTATAGGAACATTCTCATCAACAGCTCCAGTAAATGTAACAATAGTAGGGGGTGTATCAACTACATCAGTAATATTAATAATAATATCAACAATATTACTATCTCCAAAGTCATTAGTAGCAGTAGCTCTTAATGTATAAGAGGTTGTAGTATCGTAATCTATATTTGTATTGTCTTTTACTGTAATAACACCAGCGTTAGATACTTCAAACATAGTTGAAAGAGTTGTATTGTCAG
>JAYEIM010000096.1:13933-14360 GCA_034660095.1 Campylobacterota bacterium
TCTCTTTTAAAACAAATGCACTAATAGCTGTATCACCTGTATCTATTACAATATTACCAGCAACATCACCATTAGATGCTGATTCTATAATAGATGTTGTAAGCGCAGTTAAGGTTGGTGCAGTATCTGCTACATTGGTTACCGCAATGGTAATATTCTGTGTTGAGTTATTTACTCCATCACTTACATTTGCTGTTATAATATAATTATTATCTTCATTTTGATCTGAAGGGTATTCGTAATCAGTAGGTGCAACTTTAAATGTTACAATACCATTTGTACTATTTATATCAAAAGCACTTGCATCAGTACTAGTTAAACTGTATGTTAATGTATTTGTGTCTGTTGCATCTATATCAATTGCAGTTGTATTTCCTTCTGCTATTGATATAGTTGAATTACTAGTAATTGAAGGTGATATTGTATC
>JAYEIM010000097.1:0-2964 GCA_034660095.1 Campylobacterota bacterium
TTCTTAAAAATTTAGAAGATAGTGAGAGTTTTATAAAAGAAATTTCTCTAGATGATAGATTAATTCAAAATAAAATAACAATTCAAAATGTACAAAATGAGATTATAAAACTTTTTAATAAGTATAACGAGAATGATAAAGTAGATGATATATTAGAGGTTACTAGTATTGGAGTACCATTTGATTATGGAAATATTGGTTTAACTATAATATTAGAGGAGTATTTTATCTCAGAATGTAATATAAATTTGCTAAAATCAGAAGAACTTATAACTAGTAAGTGTGGAGAAGATACACTAAACAATATTTTATATCCATATGAGTTTATACAAAAACAAAAAAAGTATAAAAAAGAGTATAAAACTTTTAAGAGTCAAAATCAAATAGATTTTTTTATTGATGAATATATAAAAGAAACAAGAGATGATAAAATTTATCAAATAAGAGACCAATTTACATTTATATCAACAGATACAAACGATACTGACTCAAGATATATAAAATGCCAATATGATATTACATCAGAAGATATAAATAGTTCAGTTGATTTTATATTTAAAATAGGGGAAAGTGACCCTATCTCTTTTGGATATAAATTTTAAAGTTAAGTATAATATTGTTATAATAATTAAAATAGCACTTTAAGGATGCATAATGATTAAAAAAAGTTTATTGACAGCTTCGATACTGTTTGGTATGTCATCATACGGACAAGATATTATTCTTGAAAATGGTTGGGAGCTTTTAGGAGCGACACAAGATTTAAATGTTTCATCATTTAATGGTAGTTGTGCTCAGTATCTATGGAAATATGATTCAAATGTAGATACTAAATGGAAGCTACATATATCAAATAGTAGTATTACAAATGATTCATTTTTAGGTTTCGATACTATATTCCAAGGTGAGGGGTATTGGGTTAAGAGTTCAGGTTCTTGTAATATTCCTACAGATGGTACAGCTTACGATACATTAAAGTCAAACAATGTTCAAGATGCTATAAATCTTTTGAAAGCATTATCACCAGAAGCTTCGATTAATAGTACTCTAGAAGATATTAAACAAACACTAAATAGTAATAATCAAGATGAAAATCTTATGTTAGCTATGATAGATATTTCTCAAATTTTAAATTCAGATGAAGTTAAATCATTAGTTACAAGTGATGATGGTAGTATTGTAAATCTTGATTTATTATTAAGTGATATGACATCAAAATTAAGTGTAGCCCAAAATGCTACACTAGCAGGTGGAACAGATATATTGCATACTTTAGCAACAAAGCTAAAAACAGCTAGTGATACTATTGGTAACTCTTTTACTAGTGTTGTAAGAGTTATGAACTATGATGGAGTAAGTATAAATTATAATGATTCACTTTCTATAAGAGCATCAGCAGTAGCTGCTGCATCAGCACTTGAGTATATAGCATCATATACTTGGGGAGACAAAAGTTATTTTGAACCTATGCCAGCAACAATTGATGGTAAATTTAATTGGAATGAAAAGTATAGTGCAACTACTGGTGCACCTTCTTGGTTAAATATTGATTCTATACCTTCTACAAATATTGTTGAGTATACAACTGCATCTACGAACCCAATATCACTTTTAAATAATGAAAATTTCTTTAAAATGACAAATCAGAGTAGACTTACTAACTCTGGAGTACTTTTACAAGAAGCAGTTACTTTAATATCAAGTATTGATAATACTAAATTAACTGATTTAGAAGCTTTATCTGCTACTGATATAGCAGATGCAACAAAGATGAAAAACTCTTTTGAAAGTGATGGAAATTTTGTTGATGGATATACAACTATAAACATCAAAAATATTTTTGCTTCATCAACTTATATAGATAGAGATGATTTTCCAAAAGGTTTTGAGTACCAAAATGATGTAGGTACACAAGTAACACTTAATAGTGATTTATCAAAGTATGATAATGGAGTTTTATACTTTTCTCACACTTGGACATCACCTGATACATCAAGTGAGTGTTGGTCATATAGTTGGGGAAATTATTCTATGTTTGATATAACACAATGGCAAAGTACAGACAACTGTAGTGAGTCACCTAAGACAGTCGATGTATATAAATATGCAATGATAGAACCAACAGAATCATTTATTCCATCTGCAAGTAGCTTAGATGAAGTTATTGTATATGTTGAAAATAATACTAGTACAGGTTCTATTACATTACAAGAAGCTATTAATAATAACTAAAATATTTATACTATTTATACTTTCTTCTCTTTTAAATGCAGAAGGTGTAAGTATGTATGATATAAAAGAGACCTCTATATCAAATAGAGGTTTACAATACATCCTAGAAGCTAAACAAAAAATAATACTAACTAAAAAAATTAAAAAATTAAATATATTTAACAGAACTAAAATAATCGAAGATTCTATATATTATCTAAATGGTAAATTTCATCAAAAAAATATTGTTGTTTCTTTTCAAAAAGGATACTTTTTCGATGGTAAGTTTTATATGGAAAACTGTAATTCTAAATATAAAAACAAAAAAATCACTTCTAAAAGTGCAGTTTATAATAAAAAATCTATTGTATTTAAACAAGTTCTTTTACATAGTAATAAGATAGCTTATAAAAAATTTAACTTAAAAGTTAGTTTATAATTATATAAATCTATTTAAGTTTTTTATTAAGCTTAATTTAAATATAATTTATAAAATTAAACGAGGGGTAAAAAATAAAAAAAATAACTTCTCTTAAAGGTTAAGACAATTTTGTCTTAACCAAACTAAAAATTAACTCTGAATAAAAGAAAATATATAATCTTTTAAGAGTACTGTAATAATTGTAGCGATAATTAACCATTGTAATCTATCAAATTTTGAATCAACTTTTGATATTTTATCTTCTACTTTTATTATATCTTGTTTTAAACTAGTTTCTACTTTTGATATTTTATCTTCTACTTTTATTATAT
>JAYEIM010000098.1:0-14321 GCA_034660095.1 Campylobacterota bacterium
ATGAATATACATAATGGATTTAATAAAGGATTGAAGATTAAAATAGTTGATTTTTACTTAGTAAATTATGGAAAATAATTTTTTAAATAAGGGTGTTTAGACCCCCCAAATTTTTCATTAAATCTAATTTGTCCATTTTCTATAACTTTGTCAATAATTTCATCTTCATAAGAGATTCTGATTTTTTCATTTTTTAAATAACATTGTTCAATAGTTTTAATTGATTGAAGAGATAAAGTTTTATCATATAAATAGTTTCCACGAACTAATAAAGTTATTTTATTTACATCAGGCATCTCATTTAAAGTTTCAAGTAATTCAAGTCCAATTGGACCACTTCCTACTATTACAACTTCTCTATTCTTAACACCATTTTTGATTATTTCACAATCAAGTGCATTTCTAAACAGAGCAGCATTTGAAATTTTATCTATATCAAAAAGTGAAACAGGAAGTGATCCAGTTGCTATGATTAATTTATCATAACTAAACATTGAAGTTTTTGAAAATACTCTTTTATTTTTTTTATCGATTTTTTCAATTTTTTGATCTAATTCAAGATTAACTATTGGATCAAGTTGCAAAGAGATATCTTTGACATTTGAAGAACCATCTACTAGTTTACAAAGATGTATTCTATCATAAGGATTATATTGCTCATCACTTAACACTATTATATTAAGTAATGAATTTTGTCTGCTAAGATTATTTGCTAAATATACGGCAGCTATTCCACCACCTATTATTAATATTCTCATAGTTATATGATATCTAAATAAAGATTACAATGACTTATTGTGAGATTTATAACCTTAATACATATAATTTAAAGTTACTAGTTTCCTCTACTACCTGGTTTATATGCAACAGAACCATCTTTACAAAGTGGACAATTGTCTGGCTCATACATCTCAAATGTAAAATCATCAAGTGCAAAAAGTTTTGTACCTTTTGGTAATTTACATTTTTCATTTGCTTTTGTTTCACTTCCCTCTCTTTGACAAAAACCTCTGTTTGCCAAAGCAGCAAAAGCAACAACTTCCCCACCATCTTTTTCAACTTGTGCAGAAGCTTCTAATGCAGACCCAGCTGTTGTAATAATATCTTCACAGATGATATATTTTTCACCTTTTTGTACTTCAAAACCTCTTCGTATAGACATACTGCCATCAACTCTTTCAGCAAATATAAATCTTACATCCAAAGCAGTAGCAAGTGCAAATCCAGCTATAAGTCCACCTAAAGCAGGAGAACAAATAGCATCCACTTTAATACCACTTTCTTTAATTTGTTTAGCCAACTCTTGGGCTAAAAGTTTTGCAGTTTTAGGGTCTTCTAAAACTTTTGCACTTTGTAAATAAAACTGTGAGTGATTTCCACTACTTAATTTAAAATGACCCTCAAGTAAAGCAGATGAATCTTTGTATATTTGTTCTACATTCATAAAAAACTACTTATATTTTCATTATTTCTGAATCTTTTGCTTTGTACATATCATCTGCCTTAGACACATAACCATCTGTTATTTTTTGCACTTCATCTTGACCAGCTTTAGATTCATCTTTTGTAAGCTCTTTATCTTTTTCAAGTTTTTTAACTTTATCATTTGCACTTTTTCTAATATTTCTAATAGCTACTTTTGCATTATCAGTCATAGTTTTAGCACCCTTTACAGATTCAATTCTTTGATCTTTTGTCATTGGTGGAAAAAATAGCTGAACTGATTCACCATTGTTATTTGGATTTACACCTATATTTGCAGCTGCAATTGCAGATTCTATATCTTTTACAAGATGTTTTTCCCAAGGAGAAATATTTATAGTAGTTGCATCTGGTGTTGTTATATTTGCAACTTGTGCAAGTCCTGTTTGTGTTCCATAATAATCTATTGTAATATTATCTAAAATACTTGGCAATACTTTACCTGTTCGTAAAGTCATATAATTTCTTTTTAAAGCCTCTAAAGACTCATCCATATTTAGTTTTGTATCATCATAAATTTCATTTATCATTTTTTATTCCCCTTTTTTTGTTTTATTTTATTTATCACATTGTTTGATATTGTAAAAACATCTGGTCCAAGCATAACTCTTGTTCTTGCTCTTTTTAGATATATATTAAGCTCTACATCTACAATACCATCTTTTACTTTAACATCTCTCCAACCATTACTAGTTATATATAATTTTAATTTTTTATATTTTTTATCAACTTTAGCATGAACTCTTTTCAATATCCCATCTTTAGGGAAAATTGTAGGTTCTATCCATGTTGTATCAAAAGTTTTATATCTTAACTTATGGTTTATATTTACATCGCCTACAAGTGCAATTCTAGGTATATCATATATATCTGTTTTTTCATTTACCGAACCTGTATTTTGATTTAGTATAAATTTAAAGTCAAAATTTTCTTTTAATGTTTTTGTAACTTGAGCTGTATATTCACCATAAGGGTAAGCATAACTTTGAGGTTTTATATCTAATTTTTTTACAAAAGTATCATACGCTTTTTTTGTATCTTCAACTATCTGTGTTGGTGTTAAATTTTGTAATCGTGGATGTGAGTAAGAGTGTAAACCAATTTCACCATAGTTTGATGCCTCTTTTATCTGCTCCCATGACATAAAATCACCATATTTTTTATCTGTAGCTTTAACATACACATATAAACTAAATGGATAATTATACTTTTTAAATACTTCTAACCCATGCTCATAAAAGCTTTTATAAGCATCATCTATTGTTAATGCAATCCATTTACTAGGTATATTTTCATTCTTTTCTAACTTTTCAATAATATCTTTTAAAGGGACAACTTTATAATTGTGCTTTTTAAAATATTCAAAATGTCTAGTTAATTCTTTGATAGTAGTATTTGCACTTGGATATCTATCATCCGCAAACCTATGATACACAAAGATATGTGCATTTGCAAAAAGTGTAGAAAACGAGATGATTATAAAAAATAAATATCTCATTTTCTATCCTTATCTATTTTCCAGGAGCCATTGGTGCAGTAGGTGCAACAGGTGGCAATGTAGCTACTGGTGCATCTGGTATTAGTTTATTTATCTCTACACCATCTACAACTGATTTAGAATTTTCTTGATTGTAAAGATACCCAAGATATAGTGTGTTTAATACAAGTATTGTACCTAAAATAAATGTTATTTTTGTTAGAAAATTAGCTGGACCTTTTGCTCCAAACATAGATTCATTACTTCCACTATATGCTCCAAGACCCATGCTTGAACTTTTTTGTAGTAATATTGCAATTGTAATTAAAACTGCTAAAATAAATTGAACTATCAATAATGTTGATGTCATATTAACCCTTAAACTTTAAAATAATCGTGATTTTATCTAAAGCTTAATTAAAAATAAGTTAAAAGAATATTTAGTTAAATTAATTTTGATATGATAGAATATATAAAACATCAAAATTAGGCAAAAACATGAATGCAAATATATATTTAGGAAGTAGTGAAGTTGTAAGAGATCAACTTCAAGAGATTATAAATCCATACACAAATAAAGTAGTTTCAAAATATCCACTTTGTACAAAAGAGGACACATTGAAAGCTTTAAAAATAGCACAAAAAGCTTCAGTAGCTACAAAAGCTTCAACTATAGCACAAAGGATAGATTGGCTTAAAGATGTTGTCAAACAACTATCTAAAAACAAAGAAGATATAGCCCAAACTTTATGTGATGAAGTTGGTAAACCTATCGCATTTGCAAGAATTGAAGTGGATAGATGTATCGAAACTATTAAACTAAGCAATATTGCAATGGTTAGTTCACATGGTGAAACAATAAATACAGATGCTATGCCAAGCGGTAAAAAAACAACTGCTTATTGGTTTAGAGAACCTGTTGGAGTTGTGGCTTGTATCACTCCATTTAATTTTCCATTAAATCTAGTGGCACATAAAATTGCACCTGCTCTTGTAAGTGGAAATGCTGTAGTTCTTAAACCAACTCCAGAAGCTCCTAGAACTGCTTATAAATTTGTAAAATTATTTGTTGAGAGCCAATATGCTATAAAAGATGCAATTAGTTTAGTTTATGGAGATGTTGAAGTTGGAAGTACTTTGGTTGAGTCTGATATACCAAGAGTATTAAGTTTTACAGGAAGTGTTCCTGTTGGTAACATCATCATAAAAACAGCAGGTATAAAAAAAGTAGCTCTAGAGCTCGGTGGTAATGCAGCTACATTTATAGATAAAAGTGCCAATATTCAATTAGCAGCTTCAAGATGTGCATTTGGAGCATTTATAAATAGTGGTCAAGTGTGTATATCCTTACAAAGAATATATGTAGATGAAGATATATATGATGAGTTTGCAAATGCTATGAAAATTGAAACTGAAAAACTAAAAGTGGGAAGCCCTTATGATGATGATACATTTGTAGGACCACTTATAGATAAAGAATCATTAGAACGAGCTAAATCATGGGTGAATAGTGCTATACAAGAGGGTGCTGTTTGTATCACTGGAAATAAAAGTGAAGGGCAAAATTTTCATCCTACAGTGATGACTGAAGTTACAGATGATATGAAAATAGTTTGTGAAGAAGTTTTTGCACCAATTGTATCTCTAGTAAAAGTTAAAAGTTACGATGTAGCAATAGACAAAATGAATAACTCACCTTATGGTTTACAATTTTCTATTTTTACAAATAATTTAAAACAAACTCAAAACTTTATACACGATGCAGACTGTGGAGGAGTTGTTATAAATGATATCCCAACGCTAAGATTTGATATACAACCTTATGGTGGAACTAAGCTAAGTGGAATAGGTAAAGAGGGACCATCTTTTGCTATTGAGGAATATACTGAGATAAAATCTGTAGTAATTTGTAACTAAATATTGACCGTTAGTCATGATTTCTTGTATACTTAAGTTTGGACTAAGAGATTACTGATACAATTTTTAAAATATAACTTTTACTTATAAGATATAGTAATTAAAAGAATAAGGATGAGTTATAAGTTATTTAAAAGGAAGAATAGTGGAAAAACTAAAAAAAACTTTTAGAGAAAACTCTGATGTTCCTGTATCAAAATCTGATACAAGAACTTTAAGTCGAAGAGATTTTTTCAAAAAAACTGGTGCAATAAGTGCTGTTGCTGCAGCTAGTGTAATTGCTCCAAGTACAGTAAAAGCGTCAGAAGATGATCATGCAATAATGCATCATCCTAAATGGGGACAGTCATGGGGAGATCCTGTAACAAAAAACAAGTATGGTATCCCATCTAAATATGAACATAATAATACTAGAAGATACACACAACTTTTAGCTTCAGGAAATGCAAGAGCATCAATTGCAGTTGCTCCCATACATGAATCTGATGGAATAATAACACCAAATGGTTTATTTTTCTCAAGATCTCATGGTGGTACTGCACATATTGATCCAAATGAATTTAGACTAATGATTAATGGATTAGTTGATAAGCCAATTGTTCTAACTCTAGATCAAATAAAACAATATCCAAGAATTACAAGAACTCACTTTATAGAATGTCCAGCAAATGGTGGTCAAGAGTGGAGACAACCACAGTATAATTCACTTCAATTTGCAAAAGGTTTTATGAGTTGTGCTGAATGGACTGGTGTGTATATCAAAACTATTTTAAAAGATTTAGGTCTTAAACCTGAAGCATTATGGATGCTTGCAGAAGGTAGCGATAACTCAGAGATGGGAAGATCTTTACCTATTGATAAAGTTTTAGATGATGCTATGTTAGTTTGGGGTCAAAATGGTGAAGCATTAAGACCTGAGCAGGGTTACCCTTTGAGATTATTAGTTCCAGGTTGGGAAGGTAACTTATGTGTTAAATGGCTTAAAAGACTTGAGTTTAGTAACGAACCTTGGTACGCAAAAGAGGAAACTTCTAAATATACTGCATTAAAACCTACTGGTAAAGCTGTACAACATTTCTATGCAAATGAGGTAAACTCTACAGTAGTTATACCTTCATGTGAAAAACCATGGACACATCTTAAAGATGGTGACTGGGTTGAGATAGAAGGTCTAGCATGGTCTGGTATGGGTACTATTACAAGAGTTGACTTATCATTTGATGGTGGAAACAATTATGTTGAAGCAAATATCAAAGGTCTTGTACTTCCAAAATGTTGGACAAGATGGAGCTATATGCACCAATATAAAAAAGGTGAAAAACTTCTACTTACATCAAGAGCAATGGATGATGCTGGCTTTGTTCAGCCTACTGTTGACCAAGAAGTATTTGGTTACGGTGTAAAAAAAGAAGATTTTGGTAAAGATAGAAGTAAAGGTATGGGTGTAGAGTCTGTATATCACAGAAATGCCGTAGAAACTTGGGAAGTAACACCAAATGGGGAGGTGAACCATGTTCAGATTAGAACAGTATAAAAAATTAACAGCTTCTCTTGTGACAGTAGCAACCTTAATGGGTGTTGCACAAGCAAATGAAACTACAACAAATAATGGTCTTTGGGATGCTAAAAAAGATATAAGTGGTGGTCTATATTACCCTATTGCAAATGGACAAACTGGACCATATAAAGTAAATACTCAAGTATATAAAAATTCTGATTCATCAAAAGGTGAAAGTGGTTTAAAAATTGGATATAACAATGGAAGAGTGCCAACAGCAAATGAGCTAAAAGCTTGGGATAAAGATATCAATGGACTTAATGAAGGGCTTCCTGAAGGTTCAGGTTATGTTGACGAAGGTGAAGCACTATATGAAGCACAATGTATTATGTGTCATGGTGACTTTGGTTCTGGTGGTGGAGGATATCCTGCATTATCATTAGGTAAAGCAAAAGAGTTAAAAAGAACACTTAGAAACAATAGATGGCTAGAGCCAACTGCAGAAGGTCCTTCAAGAGTATTTGGTTCATATTGGCCAGTTGCTAGTACAATGTGGTGGTACATCAGAGATGCTATGCCTCATACAAAATCAAAAACTTTGACTGATGATGAAACATATGCATTGACAGCATATATGCTTTATATAAATGGTATGAAAGTAAATGGAGAGTTGGTTACACCATCATTTAAATTAGATAAAGAAAAATTCTTAAAAATAGAGATGCCAAATAGAAATGGATTTGTGCCTGATATAGATGGACCAAATGGACTTGAAAATGTAAGAAACTACTATAGTAATCCAGCTAACTTTGGTGCATATAAGCTTTCAAAAGGGGAAGAACCTTGTATGAAAAATTGTCAACAAACTGATAGAATAGCTAGAGTTGATGGTGGAATTACAGATTTTGAACCTCCTATGTCCGTTGCAAGAGATCTACCTCCTAAAAAAGATGATGCTATGCATAAAGTATCTTTTGATGTTAAAGGTGCTTATGACTCTCACTGTGCAATGTGTCACGGTACAGGTGTAGCACCACCAGCTGGTGATAAAGCTGGTTGGGCTCCATTTATGGAAAAAGGACTTGCTAAAGTTATTAAAAATGGTTTAGAAGGTACTAATATGGGGATGCCTGCTAAAGGTGGCGCAGATATTAGTGATGATGAATTCAAACAAGTAGTTGAATATATCTTAAAATTTTAGAAAGGAATTTTATGAATAGAAGAAATTTTTTAAGTTTTGCAGGAAGTGCGATAGCACTATCTGTAATACCTATGAATCTTAGTGCAGAAGATTACAGAAAATCAAAACCAGAAGTATGGACAGCACATAATATTGATGATGCAACAAAAGCTTTATATGGAATGAAAACACCAATATTAAGTGAAGATATAAAAATTACAGTACCAAAAATTAACTCAAGTGGTGGAGCAGTACCTGTAAAGTTTGAAACATCAATTGATGCAAAAACAATTGCTTTATTTCAAGATGCTAATCCTGAAAGTGCTGTTGCAGTTTATGATGTAAATATTTATGACCTAAAGAAGTACGATGTGAAGATTAAAATGGAAAAAGATGGTGTTATCATGGTTCTTGTTGAGGGAACAGATGGGAAAATTTATATGGCTAAAGCTTCGACTAAAGTTGCAGCTGGTGGATGTGAAGGATAAACAATGGCAAATAAGATAACAGCTATAAAAGTTAAAATAAAAAATGGTGTAGCAATTGCAAAAATGGCTTTCTCTCACCCTATGATGACTTATAATCAAGCTAAAGGTAAAACAGGAAATAGAGATGATGCAAATTTCATCACACATATTACTGGTAAAGTTGGAACCCAAACAGTACTAGATATATCAACTAGTCAGTTTTTCTCTAAAAACCCTATCTTTAAATCTCAATTTAAATGTGATACATTTAAAATAGGTACAAAGCTAACAGGTAGACAAAAAGACAATATAGAAGAGAAACTTAAAGCAAAACTAGGAAAACAACCTACATTTATGGAACTAACTAATGAAATAGATAATATGTATCCAGATAAAGGTGACTTTCTTACAATTACTGCTACTGATAGAAAAGGTAATACTTACAAAGAATCAGTTGAACTTGCATCTAGAAAAAAGAAAAAATAAAGGAATAATCATGAAAAATATAGTTCTTTCAACTCTAACTTTAATTTTAGTATTCTCTTTTAGTGGATGTAGTCAAGAGACTTCTACTCCTAAAGTAAAAACGGTACAAAAAGCAGAACTTAGAGAAGATATTAGAATCCTTACAGTAGAGAATACGCAAGGAAAGATAACAACAAAAAGTATAGAAAAAGCTTTTAAGGCAAATGGTTTTAATATAGTTGGAAACAACGACATGAACAAAGCATTTGAAGGAAGATTTGGAAAAGAGTTTCCAAGTGCAGGAAAAGATTATAATATGTATAGATTGATGTTTGTACATAATCCAAAAATCACATCAAAGCTTCTAAAAGATTATCCTGAAGTTGGACTTTTATCTCCACTTAGTACTTCAGTATATTCAAAAGATGGAAAATCTATAACTATCTCATCACTTTCATTAACAGGTATGTCTAGAATTTCAGGAGTTCCTGAAACAAATACAGACCTAATAGCATTATTTGATAGTATGACTAAGGCTTTAAAAGAGGCTTTACCAAATGGTAAATATCAAAAACTAAGTTATAAAAAAATAAGACCTGATGGTGCACTTGTAACAAGATTTGCATTTGTATTAAAAAATAAAGGTGATATTGAGGAAGCAAAAGAAAGCTATCAAGAAACAATGGAGGGTGAAATTGAATCTTCTGGTTTTATTGTTGCAGGATTTTATCCAGTAAATGAAGACTTAGTAGAAAATGGCATTAATGATTACGAATTTTATGATTCTTATTCTATTTGTAAGTTAGAAGTTATATATCCCGTACATAAAGTTCATCCTGAAGTTGGAGCATTTGCACCATGCACTATGTATATGTACAAAAAGAAAGGTGAAAAATATACTCGTATGGGATATCCATCTGTTTACAACTGGATAATGTCTACAAATATATATGATGATGAATCAATAACGCCATTGATTGATGCACAAAATTTACTTGAAACAAAAATAGATTCAACTATGGAATAGATTTTTAGATATTAATATCTAATTCAATTACAAGCTTTACATTAGCCCAGTTTTACTGGGCTTCTGTATTTATAATATCAACTTACTTTTCACTATTATACATAATACTTATCTAATCCATAAAACCAAAAATCACTCTTTATAGTAATACTTTTTTCTTTTCTACGCTGAAAATGATCTCCCATATCAAAGTTTTTATTTTTCCCATAATTATCTTTATACTCTTGGATAAATTTAGAATAGTCTTTTTCAAGCATTGCTGTAATCTCAAAAGTTATATGATCATAAGTTTTATTATCTATCTCAAACTGTTCGCCTTGTAAAAATGTAAGATTAATTCCTCCGTATCTTGTATCTTCATCTTGCATAATGTTCATTTCAATATTTGCGCGAATACTAGAAAACATATGTAAAAATTGATCAATTGGCATATCAAGACTATTTATTGTCACCGCATCTTTATTGGAATATCCCCAACCCCCACTTATATCAAGATCGACATCAAATGTTTCTTTAAGTACTTCACTTAAATTTTGGACAGGTTCGATTTGGTTAAATATAATATTGTTAGTCTTTTTCAAAATCAAGTTTCCATTTGTAAGCTTCAAATTTCATATCTTTATAGCTTCTAGTTGATATATAAGTTATATCTACAATATGTTCATCTACATTCCTATACCCAATCGATTTATGAATAACTTTTCCATTGCTGTTCATAAAAAGAGTTGCGGGATATGCAAAAGCTCCAATAAACTTTGAAAACTCACTAGGAGTTCCTTTAAAACCTTTGAATATAATAGTATTAGTACCTGCTGTGTAGATATCTACATATATAAAGTTATTATTTATCAGTTTTAAAATTTTTGGATCTTTAAAATTCTCATCAATCATACTCTTACAATATTGACATTTTGGAATATGATGAAAAAACATTATAAATTTATTTTGGTTTTTGGCTTTTTCTAGCACTTTATTTAGATCCACATCAGCTCCATTTACAAAAGTAAATAGTATCAGTAATAATAAAAATTTCTCAAACTTTTTAAACATAAAAACTCCTAGCAAGTATAAGGTATTTGGTAATAAAATATTATATATTAAAAACTCTTAAAATTATTATACTTTTTAAATATTAATAAAATTTTGACTTTTTATGGTATAATACATACATAATTTTAAAAGGAGTTAATTATGGATGTTATTACTGACAATTTTGACAAGATGTCTATCAATCAAATATATTCACAATTATCTTCAAAATATGATAAACTTGCCAAAATAGAAGAGAAAGAGCAAGTTGAAGCTACTCAAAAAAAAGACTACATAGAACAAGGTTCACCAACAGAAAAATATGATGATAAAAGCTTTGCTAGAGTACTAGAAAAATTCAAGCAAGCTGATGCAAATATAAGATCACATGAGCAAATTCATGCAAGTATTGGACATACAACAGCACCTATTGCATATACCTATCAAGAGGGTCCAGATGGTAAGATGTATGCAGTAGGTGGTCATGTAAAATTAGATACTTCAATTCCAGATGATCCAAAAGCTGCTGCTTTTAAACTTGATATGTTACAAAAAGCTGCTTCTGGTCCAATAGATTCTAGTGCTGCTGATAATACTATAGCATCTCAATCAAATCTTAATAAGATTTTACTTCAATTAAAAGGTGAAGAAAATGCAAGTTAATAACAATAATTTAAATGCAATGATGCAACTTGAAGAGAGATTAGAAAAAAATGCCAAAGCTTTATCAAAACTAAATTTAAACAATGAAGAAGCAAGTGATAAAAAACAAAAAGACATTAAACAAGAATTAAATAGTAAAAATATTGAACAAATAAATGAACCAGATATAGTAAAAGAGATGGTCAAACAAATCGAGATACCTATTGCATACACTGCAAATGCAGAAGTTATATCGGTACAAAATTCTATACATGAAACACTTTTAGATATCAAAGTATAAACTAGTTTAAATATATGCAAATTTTAAAAACTATTGCAGAATTAAAAACTGCATTAAATCCTCTATCTTTTGAAAATAAAACTATTGGATTTGTACCAACAATGGGTGCTTTACATGATGGACATATATCTCTTATAAAAAATTCAAGAATAGATAATGATATTGTAGTTGTGTCAATTTTTATAAACCCTACACAATTTCTAGCAAATGAAGATTTAGATAAATATCCAACGAAATATGAATCAGATACAAAAATATGTGAATTAGCTAAAGTTGATTACCTATTTATGCCTGATATAAATACAATGTATAGTAAAGATGAGATACTATTAAAAGCACCAAAAACAAAAGGATTTATACTAGAAGGTGAAAAACGACCAGGACATTTTGATGGTATGTTGCAGATTGTATTAAAACTATTTAATATTATTCAACCAACAAATGCATATTTTGGTAAAAAAGATGCTCAACAATTAGTTCTAATAAATCAGATGGTAAAGAATTTTTTCTTAAATATAAATATCATTCAGTGTGATATAGTAAGAGAAAATGATGGATTAGCTTATAGTAGTAGAAATATATACTTATCACCTTTGGAACGAAAAGAGGCATTGTATATATCAACGTCATTAAAACTTGCAGCAAAACTAATAGGTACAGGGGAACTAGACAGTACAAATATCTACAATTTAATCTATACAACATTAAGTAAATCATCACACATTGAAATAGAATATATTACTATTGTAAATCAAGATTTTGAATCTTTAAAAACTATAGAAATCAAAAATAGCATAATTCTTATAGCAGTAAAAATTGGAAATACTAGATTAATTGATAATATTTGGATTTAATATATCCCTTAGCACTAAATAGATAAAATAAAAGTATTATTATCGAAGGAATTATTATGAAAATAAAATATTTTATAATTGCATTATTTAGTTTCACTTTTTTAACTTTTGCCCAAGCAAATAGTACAAATAGCAGTGTAGATTGCATAATACTTGAAGATGAAGATTCAATCATTTGTAAATACACACACAATAGAGTTGACTACAATAAAATAATAACAGTTCAATGGATAGAACCAGATAATCAAATAACAAGAACAAGAGAGATGATAATACCTGCACATCATGGTTCAATTTATGACTATAGATATAAAAATGGAAGAACAAAAGGTATTTGGACTTTTAAAGTTATAGATGATGATAAAGAGCATAAAACAAACTTCACAATTGACTAATAAAACAAAGATTGCTATTGTAGGAGCTGGTGCTTCTGGTCTTTTAACATCGATTTTTCTTTCAAAAAACAATTTTGATGTAAATATTTATGAAAAAAATAACAAAGTTGGAAAGAAACTATTAGCTACTGGCAATGGTAGATGTAATATTACAAATAGCTCTATAACGATAAACAACTTTTATTCAAATAGTGATATAAAACTTTTAAAAAAAACTTTGCATACTTTTGACTTTCAAAAATGTAAACAATTTTTCAATGATATAGGGATAGAGTTTACTCAAGGTGAAAAAGGTAGAATTTATCCAATGTCTCAAACCTCATCTAGTATTGTTAATAGCCTAGAATTTGCAGCTGTAGATGCAGGGGTTAAAATAGATTTAAATTCTGAAATTAAAACTATTGAATTTAAAGATGATAAATTTACATTAAATAACAGCGCAAAATATGATAAACTAATAATTGCAACAGGAAGTGTAGCTATGCCTAAACTTGGAAGTGATGATAGTGGATATAACTTTGCAAAACAATTTAAACATAATATCATCAAGCCATTTCCATCACTAGTCCAATTGATAAGTGATAATAAAAATTTAGATATGATAAGTGGTGTTAAAATACAAGGTGGTATAAACAATAAAACTGGTGATATATTATTTACTAAATATGGTGTATCTGGATCTACAATTTTAGATATAAGTAGAGAGATATCAGATAAGTTGCAACATAACAAAAGTGTTAAAATATCAATAGATATAATTCCTACTATTAGTAAAAATAAACTTATAGATATTTTACTAAGTAGAGTTCAGATACTTGGGAATAAAGATATATACTCATGGCTTGATGGTATAATAAATAAAAAACTATCCAGATATATATTAGAAAATTCTAACATATCTAGTAGTATAAAATATGCAAAGTTTTTAAATAGAAAAGATATATTAAAAATAGTCCACACTATGAAAAATTTAGAATTTAATATAACAGGTACCAAAGGTTTTGAAAGTTGCGAAGTTTGTGCAGGTGGGATAGATTTATCACAAATAGATTTAACCACTATGGAATCTAAAAAACAAAAAAACCTATTCTTTACAGGTGAAGTTATTGATGTTGATGGGGACTGTGGAGGGTATAATCTACATTGGGCTTGGGCTAGTGGGTATGTTTGTGCAGATGGAATTATAAATTATTAAAAAACTATTTATTATTTTATCTCTCTGCTCTTATATTTTTGGACATCCCCATACATTTATAGAGATTTACCCAACTATAAATGTTAAAGATAATAAAACTACAAAAATTAATTTCAAATGGAAAATGGATGATATGACATCATCTATGTTGATTATGGAGTTTGATAAAAATGGAGATGCTAAAATAGATAAAAAAGAGAACTTTTTTATCTATACAAATTATTTTTTAACTTTAAAAGATTATAACTTTTATACAGATATAAAAATAAAAGATAAAATACAAACTTTTCCAAAACCAAAAAATTTTAAAGCATCTATTGATAAATATATAGTATCTTACTCATTTGATATAGAGGAAAATTATAATATCAAAGATTTAAAAATAGATTTTG
>JAYEIM010000099.1:0-2954 GCA_034660095.1 Campylobacterota bacterium
ATATATCCAATGATTGAGATTATAAAAGTGATAGTATGTCCACTTATACGATTGGCAAAAGTTTCAAAAGGTATTTTTCCTGCTTCTCTGATAGTTTGTATTACAGAAAAATAATGTAATTTCAGCTCATCACCTATAACTTTTACATCAGTAAGAAATACATAACCTTTAAGTTGTCCAATTATAGGACTAAATCCACCCGTTGCCATAAATAAAACTAAAGACAATCCAAATATATAATATAGATATTTAAGTACAAATTCTCTTTTTAAAGTAAGAGCTATAAATAAAACAACAACTATGATAAATCGTGACAATCCATCAAGTCCCATCATAGCAAACATCATGAAGCTCAGTAAGCTTAGTTGATAGTGGATAGTTTTTAGTGGATAGTGTTTAAAATATAGGTAAATTGTATATACTAGTATTAAACCAAAAAAAGCAAACTCTAAACTATAACTTTGAGGATACCACCATCTATAAGCTATGATATCTAGTGCTGTAAAAAGTAGATATTTATTTTCTTGTGTACGAATTGCCCAAATAAGAGACCATAAAAGAAAAGTAGGAAATACTACATTTAACAAATCAGTATCATAATACCCCACCATAGTACGATTATAATAACTCCAAGCGATACTAGCTAATAGGGCAGCGATAAAACCAACTTCAAGTTTTCCAATACTACGACCTATTAAAATAATAGGTATTACTAACAACGATGCAAAAAACGCAGGCATATAAAATATAATTGATTCAAAACTAAACGGTAGTATTTTAGCCACAAGTGCAGTTAATATTGAACCAGCACTTTCAAAAGGTGATAAATCATTTGAATTTTGCGTAATACCTGCTACTATATCTCTAGCACCTTCAGCATAATAGTATCCATCATTGGTATTTATCATAAACTGATTGTTAAATTTAAATTGTTCTGTACCACTAAATTGGTACACCCATATAAGTCGTACTGCTATACTAAATGTAAATGCTATAAGTATGTATATTATTGTTTTTTTGTTATCTGAACTTGTCATTGCCTATCTTCTTTTGTATCTATTGTCTTTGAAATTAAGTGCAATTCATTATAATAGACCTTAATCCAATTAGCATAATGTAAAATATTGATATTTTTACTTTTAAATAATTCTAAATATTCTAATGCTTTCTTTTTATCATTTTCTAAAATGAATATATAATATCCTAACGGAACGATATATTCAACAAAACTATTATTATTTACATTTTCTTTCATAAGTCTTTCTGCATTATTCAACGATTCTAATGCATTTTGTTTAAAGTCATCTGCAAAGCCTTTATTTAATACTTGACTATATGCTATAAACTCATCACAAATCATCATGTTAGCTTTCATTTGTAAATAGCTATTTTCATACTCCTTAGAATACTTAGAGAGTTGCTCCAATTCTTCAAAAAAATGCTTGAATTTATCATATGTTGGATTAGATACAAAATTTATTTTTGTTACAAAGTTTTCTTCCTGCATCCAAAAAAAATGCTCCCAAATAGATAAATCATGAATAGTTTTTCTATACTCTATTATTGTATTATCAAAAGTAAATAAATAATTTGATACATCATTAAAATAATTATTTACATATTTGTCATTTTGATTTTTCATATTTAACTCTTTTAGCATATGAAAAATTTCTTTTGTAGCAAAATAATTTTTAGGAAAGTCTAATCTCCTAATATCTTCAAAAAAAGTTCTTGAACTAATAATATTTTCTTCAAAACTTACATTATCATTATAAGACATCCTAAGTTTTGATGTAAAATTTGCTAAAAACTCATCTCTTGTTAATTTAGGCTCAATACTATATCCCATTTTAGCATACGCATCAATAAGCAATATTCTATCTCTACTTTGTCTGGCTAGTTGTATTTGAATATTTAAAAACTCAAGATATTGTTCTAAAATATTCTTATCTATTAATTGTTCATATTTGTTTAGCCACTCTCTTGCTGTATCATATTTATTATCTTTAGCATATATTAACACTAAATTAGAGAGTACTATATGTACTTGTTGGATTGATGGTTTTAACAGTAATTCATCATAAGCTTTTTCATAATAATGAAGTGCTTGAATACTATTTCCATTCAACTCTTCTAGTCTAGCAATATTATTAAATAAAGTTGCCTTATTAATATCATTATATTCTAATAAATGCAACAATATATCTTTTGCCTTTATCATATCTCCATTAAATTCATGTAAAAAACTTTGCTGAAAACTATAAACAAACAAATCTCTATGGCTTAATGTGCTAGAGTCTATTTTACTTAAAGTATCTTTTAGTAGTTTTATATTTTTAATTTCTATGTAAAAATTAGCTTTAGCCAATAAATATTTTGCATATTCTCCATTAATTTTTAGTAGCTTCTTTTTCTCTAAAATACCTAAGCTTTCAAAACTATCTTTTGTGGGGTTATGTCTTAATATATTTAGTCTAATTTTAAGTAATTCATAATTAATTTGAGACTTATACGAAATAAATAAAAATTTATTGTCAATTAATTTAGTAGATTTTTTTGAATCATAATCCATAGTATCAGATATTTTATCTAAATATGATTTTTCCCATGGATACATAAAAAAAGCATTATAAGCTAATATAAAACTTATAATTGTAAATATAGTAAGCTTATCGTATTGCTTTAAATAGAATGATACAATAGCTAATAATACAAATACAAAGATCCATATAAACCTATCATTAAATATAAAATCTTTATATTGTACTATTTTTTCTACAAAACCTATGGCATCATTCATTTATTATATCTTCCTGTCCATTTACTGCGGCACAAACAATTCTGCTTCACCATCTATTACTATTTTATTTTTTACTTTACAGATTGTATCAAAAAACACTCTTCTTTTTGATAAATCAATTTTTTTTACAATTACTGTTGCTATAACCGTATCA
>JAYEIM010000100.1:0-2952 GCA_034660095.1 Campylobacterota bacterium
ACACATTTGTAAAACGTACACCAATACCAAAAGATAAATCTAAAGTACTATATACAGATACTATTGATAAAGAGTTATGTTTAGAAGTAAGAGCAACTGGTACTAAAACATTTTATAGTAGAACCAAGCTAAACAATAAATACAGCTATTATAAACTAGGCACTTACCCAACTATAAATGTACAAGATTCAAGAGAGCTTATACAAGAGCAAAAACAACAAACTCAATCATTGATAAGTAGTTCATCACTTCAACACTCTAACACCTCTTTACACTCCAATAACACACCATCAATAACCCTTGGTGAGTTCTATCTAAATCATTACCTACCTTTTATAAAAACAGCCAAGAAAAGCTATAGACAAGATATTAATTACTTCAAACACCATATACTACCTCAATGGGAAGATACACCTATGAACCAAATAACAAGACAGATGATTACATCTAAACATATCTCATTAGTTCAAGATAATAAACTCACACCAAATACAGCCAATAAATTATTAGCTTATCTATCAACTACATATAACACAGCCATTGCATGGGATACTAAAGGTATAGAGACCAATCCAGTAAAAAAGATAAAGAAACTATCCATTGCCCAACAAGTAGAAAGATACCTAACTAAACAAGAGATAAAAAGAGTATTAAAAGTACTTGATACAATACAAAACCCTATTATCAAACCTATCATACAGTTTCTACTACTAACAGGAGCAAGAAGATCTGAAGTAATAACAGCTAAATGGAAATATATAGACTTAGTTCATAAAGTATGGACAATACCAATTACAAAGAATAATAAGATAAGAAGAATCCCCATAACGCCACAACTTGAAGAGATAATAAACCAACTACCAAGATATAATGAATATCTATTTCCAAATGGTAAAGAGGGTAAACCAATAGTAAACCTATACCACCATTGGAAGATAATAAGGCAAAAAGCACTTATACAAGATGTAAGAGTACATGACCTAAGACACACCTATGCTTCAACACTAGTAAACTCAGGTAGAAGTCTATATGAAGTTCAAAAACTACTAGGTCATTCAGATATAAAAGTAACTATGAGATACGCCCATCTATCTAAAGATAGCTTGTATGATGCTGCTTGTAGTGCTGGGGTGATGTTGGGGTAAATAAGCACACCAATAAGATAAGTGGTTCTATAGTTGGACTATATGGGTAAAACTAATATTTATCCATACATTGAGTCATGTGAAGCTGTTATTGGTTTGTAGGGTATCTCTGAAGTGATTAAAAATTTGTCTTTTATCATATTTTTATATAGATTAATCTTTTATTAAATTTAATCTCGGTATAATTATACTGAAATTAGAAAGGAGATGAAATGCAGATATTTGGTATGACAATAGAAGAATTCAATAAACTTAGTTCTTTTGAACAAGCGAAACTTAGACATAAACACAATTTATTCTCTCTATCTGATGATGAACTAACGATTGAACAGTTTGAAAATGACAATCAGAATAGACTACTTAATACGATTAAAAATAGTTATAGCATGTATGAAAATGCAACATCAGGATTAAATATTCTTTATGTCGATAAAGAGGCTGAAAGAGGCACATTATGCCCAGATGATTGTGCTGAGTATGAACCTATAATTACATTTATTGATAATATGACTATTGATACTAAATCATTAGAGCATAGATTGACAATACTTCAAACTCAAAAGAAGCAGTTGTTATTAGTGATTGCAGACATTAAAAGACTTCAGGATAATAAAAAGAATAAGCCTTGGAATCTAGCTTTACATGAATTTGATTATGATGATGTTACTTATGAAGTGATTCCGTATAAAAATCAACTATCAGATCTTGAAAAGAAACTAGCACAAATTGAATATGAGATAGTTGCTATATCTAAATCACTATCAATACCAGAGCCATCACAATTAACAGAAGATACAATAGAAGAGGTTGAACCTTCTATCTTTACATACTTACTTAAAGAAACTACCACTCAACACACCTACTGCAGAACAATCCAAACACACTAATACCCTTTTCCTTTAGCATAACAAATATATGCTGTTTCAAATATACGATTCATATAAAAATATGAAACAAATATTCAATTTACTTGATAAATTGGATTATGATAAACAAGGAAATAAATATGACAAATTTAAGTCATAAAGTTAGCGAAACTTTAAACGCAACAGAAGAAATAAATGGTACAGAATTAAGTACAGAATATACTTTGAACAGGTGGTTAACTATATCTGAATTAGAAGATGAATATAAACTTACTAGAAGTAATCAAAAAGAGATGATAAATACCAATGAAATACCATATGATAAAATTGGACGCAAAATAATATATGACAGATATGAAATAGATGCATGGTTAATGGACGGTGAATTTGGATGGAAAATATATGATGTGCCAATTATAGAAAACGATCCTACTTCTACAGTAGAACCATCAGCCTCAACAACTGATGTAATTATAGCACAAAATGAGATAGAAGACAATACTATTACCAAAGCTAGAAGAACTGGTCATAGTAGTCAAAGGTGGGCTAATAAGGATGAAAAAATATTGTTAATTGCTCTTAAAGATGAAAAACCACTATCTGAGCTAAAACTATTATTATCAAATCGAACAGAGAATGCTATATTAAAAAGAGCAAGAGATTTTGATTTTAAAAGCAATAAAAAAGCTGATGATACTTATTTCAGTCCTAATGTTAAACGAAGAAACGGAACAGCAAAAACAGATAAAACTATTGAATATGTAGGCACTCAAGAGACTAATAAAGCACTTGATACTGTTCCAGAAATTAATGTAATAGAACAATCAATAGATGTAGTAGATACATATAATAAAGACCTGAAAGTAATCGTTGAGATGCTTTATAAAGCAAATTCATTAGAAAAAAGATCTGCAGATATAGTTGAAACTTTATTAAATGAG
>JAYEIM010000101.1:0-2947 GCA_034660095.1 Campylobacterota bacterium
TGATATGTTATGTTTTAATTTAGATTCAATAATAACTATTTTTTAAATCTTTCATAAGACTATTTAGATAAAATACCAAAATTATATGCGACTGTGGTGGAACGGTAGACACGCGGGCTTGAGGGAACTCTCTCAATGTATAGGAAAATGATAGTATAATGTTAAATGCACCAGTGGCGGAATGGTAGACGCGTGGGCTTGAGGGGCTCATATCTTCGGGTGTGGAAGTTCAAATCTTCTCTGGTGCACCAATCTTTAATCCCCTATTTATGGGACTTACAATAAATATTAAAAAATTGAACAGTTATTGGCATCTTGTGGCGAAGATAAACAATAGCATCATATTTTACAAATTAACCACTTTGAATATATAGATAATCTTCTTCAGAAATATTGTCATAATGTAGTGATTACGTTAATGTTATTGCACACTTTACTGCACACTTTTTAAAAATTACATAAAATACTAAAAGTTATCGCACAAATATTTAAGCTGTATTTAAGTTTAGTAAATGCCTTATTTAAACTTGCTCTCGATATAGTTTACAATACTTTTTTAATACTGTTAGTCCTATATCATTAGATTTGATAAATATTTTTTTTGGTGTATCATTTTCAAAACATAACCAAGCTAATTTCATTTTTGATACAGATGTATTTATATTTCTATAGTGGCTAGCATAAGTTTTATTGTTTTTACCATAGAATAGTATATTGAAAAGGTCATTTAATAATAGATCTATTTTTGCTGATGATACCTCTATCTCTTTATTTTTAATGAAAATTTTGTAGCTAGTTAATTCTTTTGATATTCTAGTAGATAAATACTCTTTATCAAATCTCTTAAGTTTAGAAGACCTTAAAGTCATCTCAATTCTAGATAATACATTTGGATAAGGAAAACTCCTATGCTTTTGTTTATATTTTTCATATAGCTTTAGTACTCGTTGTTGTTTGCTTCTGTCTTGATTGCTTTCTTGATAGAAAATTACTTTTTCATTTGACTTTGAATTCTGCTTTAGTGATATATTTTGCTTATCATAGATTTTAATATCTTCAATTTTTTCATTTATATCTATAGCGATATCTATTTTAGTAAAATTCAGATTGTATCTATTATAGAGATTATGAAGTAGATTTAATTTTTTTACTCTATGGTCATCATCATACTGTACGAGTCCATGAAGTGCTGTATAGATACCATGATGAGTACTGTAAATATATATCTTTTGATGATTAAGAGTTATTATATCACTAAAACTAAAACACTCTATAAGTTGATTTCCAAACATATTTTTACTCAAGTGCATATTGTAAAATTTTGGTGGTATTTTTTCTTTTTTATGTAAAGTGATTTCAGGTAATGATTCTACAAAACTTACAAACCTATTGAATTTCAATACTTTATCTTCTTGTTTTTGATAGTCAATTCTAACTACAATACTATCTACAAATATTTTAAACATTATTTTTCCTCCTTTTATTTTTTTGACTATAATAAATACAATTTTTATAGCTTCTCATCCTAATAAACTCTACAAATATCCTTGCTTTAGGGGTCAAACCTTTGATTGTGCAAAAAGCTATCTAAAATCAAATAAATGATTTTAGATATTGTTTACTAGCTTCATTAGTTTTTGCCTGATATAGCTACTTAAACTTATATGTTCAGCATTTGCAGCTGCTTGTAGTTTTACTTTCTCTTCATGTGATAAATAAAGATTGATAGATGTCTTTTTTTTATCACTATAGGGTCTTCCTCCTCGCTGTTTTTCCATATCTTCTAGCCATCCAGCTGTATTTCTATAATGCGTATCCACTTGTTCTCTCCAGTACTGTTTTTATTTTTTCTAACGATTGATGAAGTCTATATTCGCCATTATTATTGTGTACATTATTGAAAAGATCTCTTCCATCTTCCATGAGTCTTCTAAACAGTGTCGTGTGTTTTATGGGATATATAAAACCTTTATAACCATTTTCTATTAAAAATTCTTTGGCATTTTCATAATCTTTTTGTTGAGTAAAATCTGTTATTATTATTCTTATATCTTGTGCAAGTATTCTTGTCATCTCATAAGTTTCTAAAGTTGCTAATAAGCTATTACGGTCTGTTTTTGTAGGTAGAATGATCAAATCACAATTTTTTATAATATCAACAAAGCCAAAATCTATAGCAGAGCTCATAGCACCCATATCATAAATCATAAAATCTTTTTTCAATAGATGTTTAGGTATTGTTCTTTTCATTCTGTCAATCTTAAAAACATCTATACCAAAATCTGTGTCATACAAACTTTTTGCTATATCGTTAGTAACTATACTAAACTTACCTCGTAACAGTAGTGCTAATAGTATAGAAATAGATGTTTTACCTGCACCGCCTTTTATATTAGTGATGCCTATCTTTTTTACTTTTATCAATTGTTTTGGAAATGGAACATGCATAACGTTCTCCTAGTTTAAAATTCTGTAGTTAAAATCTTCATTATTATATTGTTAGATTTTTTCATGCTGTTTTGTGTTAAAAAAGGGGTTTTTCATGTTGTGTTATGAGATAAAAAAAGATTCCGTGGCGGAAACAGTTTCGCCTCACGAAACTGTTGTTAGCCAATAGGAAATGATACTTTTATTATGAATATTGAACACTACTCTATCTCCAAGTTCTATAGTGCTTATATTTTCATATTCATAACTTTCCACAACTCCCTCTTCATTAAAGTAAATACTGTTGGGGCTATCACTATATTCCTCTATAGCTATCATTTCCACCTTATTTTCATCGCTGAAATACTCGTATTCTTCCATATCATAGATACTGTAGCTACCTTTTACAATCTTTAGTTCAGCTCTAGGCTCTCCATTAATTATGATTGGGGTTAGCTTCTCTTTGTATAGTATTTCAATATTGTCCCCAATATCCAACCGTTTTTCATACTCTGTAAGA
>JAYEIM010000102.1:0-2941 GCA_034660095.1 Campylobacterota bacterium
ATGGATATATCCATCAAAATTGTTCAAAATGTACTGTTCCACATAAAGTAAAATATGTGAAAGATAATTTCAATAGAGATTGGGATAAGATTATGTCAAGGAGTTTTGAAGATTAATTTTAGTTATATCTTTTAAATTATCTTACCGTACATCTGTATTTGCGTATAACTACAGAGTAAAGCTTCTATAAACCTCTTCTTGCAGTATTTTAATTTTTTTTATTTTATCTTCATCCACACAATCTTCATTTAAATTTTCGACATTTTTTAATAGTGGAATGAATTTTTTTATAATATTTTTAGGAACTTTTTCTCCACTCCTAACTATTGTATTTCTTCTTAAAAATTCTTTTGCAATATCTTTATGACCAAATAATGCAGCATAAGCTATTGGTAGAATATTAAATTTATCAGTTATTTCATGTATATTTCTATTTGTTCCATATGTAAGTTTAAGTAAGTCAATATTATTGCTCCATACGCAAGCATGAATAATGGTTCTTCCATCATTATCCGTTGAACTATAATCATGCTTAGTTACTTCAATAAGTTTTCTAAATAATTTTAGATTACACTCCTTATTTAGTGCAATTTTTGTATATATACTTTGACCATCTTGATTTTGAATATTAATATTTGCCTTATTTGCCATTAAAAAAATAAGATTTTCTCTAAAATTATTTACATATTCATTATTTTCGAATACTCTAAGTATGTATTCATAGAATAATGAATGCTTATTAATATTGATATTGTTTATATCTAATCCATATTTGAAATATAATCTAGTAGTTTGTATATCGCCATACAAAAATGGGGTGAAAGTTAATGGATTACCGTAAGAATCCAGAATATCTAAGTTAATGTTTTTAATTGCTAATAATTCTTTTAAAACTACCATATAGTTACCCATCGCACTTATCTCTTTTAATAACTGGATATCTTCTAGTTCTTTGCAATCATGTGTGTGTAAAATTATATTATTTAATACCTCAAATACTGTTTTATCATATTTGTTTTTTAGTGTAGGATTTATTCCATATTGTATTAATAGTATAATAATATCTAAATTTTTTACACCTTTTACAATTGCCGTAAAAAGTACAGTTTCTCCATTGTGATTTTGTAAATTTAGATTTACATTATTTTCTAATAAAAAAGCACACCCTTCTAGGTCTCCCATTCTGATAATATCAAATAATACATTTTCTCCTTGGTTATTTATTGCAGATATATTTAGTCCATTATGTATTAGTTTTTTTGCAACATCTTTTAAACCGTCTCGTCTTCTGTGTTCGGAATCTGATATTCTTGCAAATGCATACATTACTTCCATTAATATTGTGTTGTTATTTGCAACTTTACTATTCACATCACAACCACATCGAATTGCAGCATCTAAAACATCCTGCCCCTCTTCCCCTCTTAGTGCTGTCAATTCAAGAAAATTAGTACCATCATTATTACAAATGGCAGGGTCTGCACCATGTTCCAATAATTTAATAGCTAATTTATCATTATACAATACATTTTTATCGTGTAATATTGTATTTCCATTTGAATCTATAATGTTTAAATCTAATTCTTCATTTGATAATAAGTTGTCTACTGTTCTATATTTGCCATTTGCAATTGCATCAAAAGCCACATTTCTATTTTTATTATCAGTATGATTAAGTTGTGTAGTATGCTTAAGTAAGTATTGAATTATGTGGTCATGACCCATTATAGTTGCGTCTTGAAGGAGAGAACGACCATGTTTGTCAGTTTGATTTACATCAAGATTGCTGTTTCTTATCATACACTTTAAAGCATCCAAATTTCCTTTTTCAACTGCAAGTCTTTCAGGTGTCAAACCATACTTATTTTTTATTAATGTATCTGCTCCATTCTTAATTAACCATTCTGTTGCATACCACTTTTCTTTATATAAGCATTCGTGAAGTAGTGTTTCCTTATCTTCATTTATTTCATTAATGTCTATTTTTTTAGATTTTATAATTATATCTGCAATATCTGAATGAAATTTTTGATTTAATAATTCTTTTTTTAAATTACCCATTGTTGGTCTTATTTTATTTATTACTTCTTTAAACATATATATCCTCGTATTATTAGACTATTAGTCTAATAATACACTATCAGTACTTCATAATATCTTACATTATGTAGAACAATTCACACTATTAGTATAGTCAAGGACTACTGAATGGAAGTATATGAAAAAATAAATTATCTTATTAAAGAAAAATTTTTAACTAAAAAAGATTTTGCAAATAAATTTTTATCATTAGAACCAAAATTAAGGACAACAGGAGAAGCACCAAGTATAGGAAGTATTTATAGTTATTTAACAGGTAAAAGAGAGATTAAAATTGAGTTGATTCCATATATTGCAGAAGCTTTAAATGTTAAAGAACAAGAATTATTTGAATATAATATAGAATATTCTACCGAATACAATTTTTTAAAATCAAAAGATGTAAGAGAAATATTAGAACTTTTACAGTATTTACCAAATAATTCCATAAAAGATTTAAAATTAAAATTATATGAATATAAGAATTTACATAATAAAAGCTTTAAGTTTTAAATAATTTTTATATACTCTAAAAGATGAATTAATAAATAATAATTTGGAAATATTAGTGATAAAATAAGGGAATATTTTGATTTTGAAAATATGAAAATAAAAGAGAAAGATTTCTGTGTTTTATATTCTCAAAATAAAAAATGTCACTATATAGATAAACTTAACTGTTATATTTGTGCTTGCCCAAACTTTAGAGTTGACAATAAATCTAGTTTTTGTGACATAATCTTTTAAATCTCTTATCTCTCCTAGTTCATCTGTAGCAAAGAGAAGCTTCTTGTTAAGCTTGATGGCAATTATTTATGGCAATGGATATACACTATTGTACCACTTCATCAAAAAGTTCTTT
>JAYEIM010000103.1:0-11368 GCA_034660095.1 Campylobacterota bacterium
TCAGATTATGGGTCCAGTTGTTGATGTTGAATTCGACGGCTACCTACCTGCAATCAATGATGCGATTGAAGTACCTGGTACTAAAGAGAGATTAGTATTAGAAGTAGCAGCTCATATTGGAGATAGTAGAGTTAGAACTATTGCTATGGATATGACTGAGGGATTACAAAGAGGAACAAAAGTTGTTGCTACTGGAGCACCTATTATGGTACCAGTTGGAGATGATGTTCTTGGAAGAATCTTTAATGTTATTGGTGAGCCAGTTGATGATGGTGAAGCGGTAAGAGAAGATTGTCCAAAATGGTCAATTCATAGAGAAGCTCCTGCATTTGAAGAACAATCTACATCAACAGAGATGTTCGAAACTGGTATTAAAGTAGTTGATCTACTTGCTCCTTATGCAAAAGGTGGAAAAGTTGGACTATTTGGTGGTGCTGGTGTTGGTAAAACAGTTATTATTATGGAATTAATTCACAATGTTGCATTTAAACATGATGGTTACTCTGTATTTGCTGGTGTTGGTGAGAGAACAAGAGAAGGGAATGACCTTTACTTTGAGATGAAAGATTCAAATGTACTTGATAAAGTTGCATTATGTTATGGTCAAATGAGTGAGCCTCCAGGTGCTAGAAATAGAATTGCACTTACAGGTCTTACAATGGCTGAATACTTCAGAGATGAAGCTGGTCTTGATGTACTTATGTTTGTTGATAATATCTTTAGATTTGCACAATCAGGTTCTGAAATGTCAGCACTTCTTGGAAGAATCCCTTCAGCAGTTGGTTACCAACCTACACTTGCAAGTGAGATGGGTAAACTTCAAGAAAGAATTACTACAACTAAAAAAGGTTCAATTACTTCAGTTCAAGCTGTTTATGTACCTGCAGATGACTTAACAGATCCAGCTCCTGCTTCTGTTTTTGCTCACTTAGATGCAACAACTGTTCTTAACAGAAAAATTGCAGAAAAAGGTATCTATCCTGCTGTTGATCCACTTGATTCTACTTCTAGAATTTTAAGTGCTGATGTATTAGGAAATGATCATTATGATACTGCTAGAGGTGTTCAATCATTACTTCAAAAATATAAAGACTTACAAGATATTATTGCTATTCTTGGTATGGATGAATTAAGTGAGGCTGATAAACTAGTTGTTGATAGAGCAAGAAAAATTGAAAAATTCTTATCTCAGCCGTTCTTTGTTGCTGAAATCTTTACAGGATCTCCAGGTAAATATGTTGAGCTTTCTGATACGATTAAAGGTTTCAAAGGTATTTTAAGTGGTGAGTACGATCATATGCCTGAAAATGCATTCTATATGGTTGGTGGAATTGATGAAGCTATTACTAAAGCTGAAGGTATGAAAGCTTAATAGCTTGTCAGGGGTAAATAAATATGAATACACTTAGATTATCAATTGTTACACCAAATGGTGAAATATATAATAAAGATGTTAAGTCTGTAACTCTTCCTGGAAAAGAGGGAGAGTTTGGAGTATTACCAAACCATGCAGCATTAGTATCTTCACTAACTGTTGGTGTTATAGAGATTGAAAGAAAAGATGCTTTAAAAGAGGCAATTGCAATTAACTGGGGACATGTTAAAGTTTCAGAAGATTCAGTTGATCTTTTAGTTGATGGTGCTGTTTCATTATCTGGTGATGATGATTCAGATATATCATTAAAACTAGAAGAAGCTAAAAATTTAGTTAACTCTGTCCAAGACTCTAATGTTTCTATGGCAGCAGTTGAAGCTAGAATTAACTCATTTGCATAATAAATAATGATAGATACAGTATTAAACTATCTAAATGACAGTGGTGCAATACCAATTGGGGTATTAGCGTTGCTGTCTTTTTATTTTATATTGGTTTTTTGGATATATTTATATAAGTATTTTAAATTATCTTCAAGTATTACAATTGAAATTAATAATTTAAATTCTCTATTATCAAGAAATACTTCCGTAAATCCACTATCTAAAATTGGTCAATGCTTAAACAATGCACCAATAAATAAAGAATCACTTAATATATGTGAAACAACATTAATAAGAGAAGCAAGTGAAGGAATATCTTGGTTATCTATTATATCATCTACTGCACCATTTGTTGGTCTATTTGGTACAGTTGTTGGTATACTTGAGTCTTTTTCTAAATTTTCAACACATTCAAAAGTTAGTTTTAGTATTATTGCACCTGCAATTAGTGAAGCATTAGTTGCGACAGCAGCAGGTATTTTTGTTGCTATTTTTGCATATACATTTCATCAAATATTAACAAGAAAGGTTTATGAATATAATACTTATATTAAATCCCAAATAGATATAATTCTTTCTAGGAATTAATAATGTATGATTATGATAAAAAACCAGATTTAAATATTACGCCATTGGTTGATGTAATGCTGGTTTTACTTGCCATTCTTATGGTAACTGCACCTGTACTAGAATATGAAGAGAATATAAATCTACCAAAAGGTAGTAAATCTACAAAAGTACAACAAAATAATAAAATTAATATATTAGTTAGCTCAGCAAGAGTTGTTTCTGTTAATAAATCAAAATATAAATTTATTAATTTTGCAGATAATTTTATTTTATTTTCAAAAGATAAAGATAGAGATACTCCCGTACATATAAGAGCAGATAAAAATTTAAAGTATGAAGATGTTGTATATATTTTAAAAACAGTTAAAGAAGCTGGATTTTTTAAAGTAGCACTAATTACAGATGGATGATAAAAAATATTTTTATATAACGGCAGTTATATCTTTATTTTTATATGTTTCTTTAATTTTATTATTATTAGTATATCTAAAAAATAATAATGTTAAAAAAATTGATGCTTTTACTAAAACTACAGTTTTACAATTAGATATCATATTGGATACACCAAAAATTGAAAAAGAAAAAATAGCTATTAAAAGTATTGTAAAAAATAAAAAAATTGCAAAAAAAGTAGTAAAAAAAACAACCTCTACTAGTATGAAACAAAAAACAAATCTAAAGTCTCTATTTGCAAATGTTAATACAAAAGCAACAAAAGTTAGTAAAAACAAAATATTAAATGTAAAACAAAGTACAATATCAAGTAGATTTAAATCAAAATTTGAAAAAGAAAAAAAATCAAACAACTTAGTATTGTCTGATCTACTAGAAAAAGAAAAAAAAGATTCAACAGTTAAAAAAGTTGTTATGAGTAAATCAGAGAATGAAAAAGATCCCTATTTTTCAAAAATATATCAAATGTTATCAAATAGATGGAATCCAACAATATTTTTAGATGATTTAAAAGCAAAAGTTCTTGTTACAATATCAAATAATGGAAAATTTAGTTATAAGTTTATACAATACTCTTCTAATATTGGATTTGATAGGCAATTAAAAGAATTTTTGGATAAAGAAAGTTTTAAAAGATATCCAATAAATTCAAATAATAAAAAAATAAATATTGAAATATTATTTCAATCAAAAGGTTAATAAATGATACGAAAATATATATTAATATTTCTAATAACATATAATACTCTATTTGCGTTAGATGCTACAATGGAAATTGTCAAAAATAAATCTACACTGCCAAGTATAAGTATAGTTATATCAACTGATACAAATTTAAAAAATAATGTTAGTAAAAAATTACTGGCATTAATACAAAAAGATTTGTCAGTTAGTGGACATTTCAAAAATAACGATATATCTATAGATACTACTTATGATAATATACCGAAGTATAACAATTTAGAAGATAATGGAATTGATTTATACTTAGTATTGCAAATAAAAAATACAGAAGAAAATGGTTTATTAGTAAATACAAAACTGTATGATGTAAATACAAAAAATTTAGTTTTGAGTAAATCATATTCTACATCATCAATTGTAAGATATCCATTTTTATCGCATAAAATTTCTATAGATATAAATGACTATTTAAATGCTCCATCAATACAATGGATGGATAAATTTATAATATTTGCTAGGTATTTAGATTCTAAAACTAGTGAAATTGTAATTTCAGACTATACATTAACTTATCAGAAAATTGTTGTAAAAGGTGGATTAAATATATTTCCAAAATGGGCAACAAAAGATCAAAATGATTTTTATTATACTAGCTATAAAGAGTTGAAACCTGCAGTGATTAAGCAAAATTTATATACAAGTAAGAGGGAAAAAATACTATCAAGTGATGGTATGATAGTTTGTTCAGATGTTAGTAAAGATGGTAATAAACTAGTATTAACTATGGCACCTAATGGTCAGCCAGATATATATGTTTATGATATTAATAAAAAAATTAAAACAAGAATAACTAAATATAATGGGATTGATGTTGGAGGTAGTTTTGTTGAAAATGATAACAAAATAGTTTTTGTATCTGATAGATTAAAATATCCAAATATATTCGCTAAAAAGATAGGTCAAAAAGGTGTTGAAAGACTTATATATCATGGTAGAAACAATTCTCAATGTAGTACATTTAAAGATTATATTGTTTATTCAAGTCGTGAAACAGATAATGAATTTGGTGGTAATGTATTTAATCTATATCTAATATCAACATATAGTGATTATGTAAGAAGGTTAACTACCAACGGGAGAAATCAGTTTCCAAAATTTTCATCAAATGGTGAATCAATCTTATTTATAAAGAATGATGAAGGAAAAAGTTATTTAGGAATTATTAGAATAAATTATAATAAAAGTTTTTTGTTTCCATTAAAAAGTGGTAAGTTACAATCTATTGATTGGTAGTTATTTAAGTTTAAGTATCTATATTGTAAAATACATTTAAATTAAATATATGAGGAATCAATATGAATAGTATTTTAAAGAATACGATATTAGGAATGTGTGCGATTGGATTATTAGCTGGATGTGCATCTAAAGATGTAGAATATGATGATACAGCATCAAGTAAAAAAGCAGAATCTAGTGCAGCTACTGAGACTACAAATGTTGATGATAAAGCAGCAAGTATTGCCGGTACAGATGAAACATCTGTTTCTGACAATACAGATACAGTAGCTACAAATGCAGCATTAGTTGCAGTTACTAATGAAGGTGTAAATAGTGTAGAAAGTGATATTGATGGTAAAACAGTATTATTAGAATCAGTACATTTTTCATTTGATAAATATAGTTTAACTGATGAGATGAGAGAAGTTGCTACTTCAAACTATAATAAGATAAATGAAACACAACAATCTTATAATGGATTAAAAATTAAACTTGAAGGTAATTGTGACGAGTGGGGAACTGATGAGTATAATTACGCATTAGGATTAAAAAGAGCAAAAACTACTAAAGATGCATTAGTTGCGGATGGTATAGATGCAAATAGTATTGTGATGGTTAGTTTTGGTGAAAGTAATCCTGTATGTACACAGAAAAATACTACATGTTGGAAAATGAACAGAAGAGTAGATTATAGATTATTACCATAGTTTAAGAGTTTTTATTGTTTAGAATATTTTTCAGTTTATTTTTTATATTAGCAAGTTTTTTACATGCTGAACAGTCTATGTTTGGTGCAGGTGATTTGGAATCATCAACACCTTATGGATTGACTGCAGCTGAAAAAGTTATCGTAAAAAATAAAAAAACATTAAAAAACAATGAAAGCAAATTAAAAAACAATGAAAAAAAGATAAAAAAAACAGATTCTAAGCTAACAGCATATGGTGATAGAATTGATGCTTTAGAATTAGTTCTTGAAAGTGAAAGTATAAAATTAAATAAGGTTTATTTAAATTCTAATAAACACTTAAAAGAATTTAATGCGTTTATTGATAAAACAACATTTATGTTTAATCAAAATAGTGAATATCAAAATTCAAATAATTTACAAATAAAACAGATTAATGAAAATATTGAAAATCTTCAATTTCAAATAGATCAAGATAGAGAAAATATTAAAACATTAAAAACCTCTTTTGATAAAATGGTGATTTTAATGAATGAAATTAATAATAGTTTTGTTAGTAAAAAAGAGTTTCAAAAACTTATTGCTATTTTAGATAAAAGAGAAAAATCAAAAAAAGCACAAGCCAAACCTAAGAAATCTAATAGAACATTGTTAAGTGACGCAAGAAAATTATTTAAAAAAGATAACTTTACAAAAGCACTTCCAATATTTAAAAAATTAATTAAGGTAAAACATAGACCAGCAGAATGTAATTTTTATGTTGGTGAGATAAATTACTATAGAGGTAATTATCAAGATGCATTGCATCATTTTAAGATAAGTATGAAGCTTTATGATAAAGCAAAATATTTGCCAAAATTATTGCTTCATAGTGCAATATCGTTCGAAAAAACAGGTGATGATGAAAATGCACAAAATTTTTATAATACAATAGTAGATGTATTTCCAGAATCTACTGAAGCAAAAGAAGCTTCTAAAAAAATTAAATTATAAAATAAAAAAGGTCAATTATGTCAAATAAAGTAATTTCAATAGAATATACATTAAACGATGCAAGTACAAAAGAGAAGTTAGATACAAATGTTGGTGGAGCTCCGTTAGAGTTTATAACAGGACAAGGTCAAATTATTCCTGGTCTTGAAAAAGAGATTGAAAATTTAGCTAAAGGTGAGAATACTGATGTATTAGTTAATCCAGCAGAAGCTTATGGTGAATATAATGATGAAGCAGTTCAAACTTTACCAAAAGAGCAATTTGCTGGTGTAGATTTAGTTGAAGGTATGACTCTATATGGTACAGGTGAAAATGGTGAAACAGTACAAGTTTTAGTTAAATCAATAGCTGGTGATGATGTTACAATTGATTATAATCATCCAATGGCAGGAAAAACTTTAATGTTTTCAGTATCTATTTTAGATGTAAGAGCAGCAACAGAAGAAGAGATTCAAATGGGTGTTGTTGGTGGTATGGCAGCTGCAGGTGGATGTTGTGGTGGAGATGGTGGATGTGATACACCAGAACCAGCTCCAAAAGAAGATGGTTGTTGTGGTTCAGGACATTGTAGCTAATAAACTATAGTGTAAAAAATATTTAAAAACTCCTATTTCTAATTTTGAAATGGGAGTTTTTTATTTATAGTAAAAATATGAGGATAAAATTATGAAGAATATAGCTTTTATATTCCCAGGACAGGGAAGTCAAACAGTTGGAATGGGTAAGGATTTTTTTGAAAACAGTGATATAGCAAAAGAGATGATTGAAAAAGCTAGCGAACGATTAGGTTTTGGTTTTGAGGAATTATTATTTAATGAAAATGATAATCTAGGGAAAACTCAATTTACACAACCAGCTATTTTATTAGTAAGTTGTATAGCATTAGAGATATTTAAATCAAAATGTGATATCAAACCACAATTTGTTTTAGGTCACTCTTTAGGTGAGTTTTCAGCATTGGTAGCTTCGGGAGCTATAAATTATCTTGATGCTATTGAGCTAGTTCATAAAAGAGGTTTATTTATGAATGAAGCATGTGCAGGAGCAGGTGCTGGCATGATGGCACTTATTGGACTAGATGATGCAACTGTTGAATCTATGACTGCAATTCAAAGAGAAGATGGTAAAAAGATTTGGGCAGCTAATTATAATATGGATGGTCAAATTGTAGTTGCTGGTATAAAAGCTGATTTAGAATCACTTGTAGATACTTACAAAGAGGCAGGAGCAAAAAGGGCAATAGTTCTTGATATGAGTGTTGCTAGTCATTGTGAGCTTTTAAATAGTGCTGTTGATAAACTAAATCCATATTTAGAAAAATTTATTACAGATGATTTTAAAACAGATATTATCTCAAATGTTACGGCTGATATTTATAATACAAAAGAGGAAGCAATTAGTTTATTAAGTAAACAACTTACTTCACCTGTAAAATATAAACATTCTATTGTAGCACATGCAACTAAATTAGATATGATTGTTGAATTTGGAAATGGTGCAGTTTTAAAAGGTATGAATAGAAAAATAGTTAAATCTGTACCTACATTAAATGTATCAGATATGAAAACTTTAGAAGTGACATTGGAGAGTTTAAATGACTAAGTTAGCGATAATGGGTGCTATGGAGGAGGAGATAACACCTCTTTTGGAGTACTTTTCAGATATTAAAAAAAATGAATATGCTAATAATACATACTATGAATGTAAACTTGATAGTTTAGAGGTAGTTATTGCATATAGTAAAATAGGAAAAGTATTTTCTACTTTAACAGCATCAACAATGATCCAAAAATTTGGATGTGATACATTATTGTTTAGTGGAGTTGCAGGTGGTATAAATCCTGAACTTAAAATAGGTGATTTAATAGTTGCTTCTAAACTTTCACAACATGACTTAGATATAACTGCATTTGGTCATCCACATGGGTATGTACCTGGTGGAGATGTTTATGTAAATACAGATGAAAATCTAAAAAATATTGCACTTGAAGTTGCCAAAGAGAATAATATAAAAATCATAGAAGGTATCATAGCTACTGGAGATCAATTTGTATGTGATGAGAAAAGAAAAGAGTTTATTGAAACTACTTTTAAAGCAGATGCTTTAGAGATGGAGGGAGCTTCAGTTGCTGTTGTTTGTGACGCTTTAAATATCCCTTGTCTTATCTTAAGAGCTATAAGTGATACAGCAGATATGGACGCAGGATTTAACTTTGAAGAGTTTTTGGTTGATAGTGCAAAAAATTCTGCTAACTTTTTAATGAAAGTTGTTGAAAAAATAAAATAGTCAACAACTTACAAACAGAAACTATAAAAGTTTATCTATTTTAGATAAGCTTTTATAATTGATTGTTCTTTAAGTGGTTTATCTCCACCATATCTTCCTGATGTTTTTATCTCATTTAATTTTTTTAATGTTTTAAAACTCTCTTTATCGTTTAGATATCCAAAAATAGTATGTTTACCATTTAACCAAGGTGTTTTTGTTGTTGTTATGAAAAACTGACTACCATTTGTATTTGGTCCAGCATTTGCCATAGCTAAAATACCAATTTTATTGAACATAGCTTTTGAGTTGAATTCATCTTTGAATTTTCCACCCCAAATAGATTCTCCACCACGACCAGTTCCAGTTGGATCTCCACCTTGAACCATAAAATCTTTTATAATTCTATGAAAAATGATACCATTGTAATATCCATTTTTG
Source organism: Campylobacterota bacterium (assembly GCA_034660095.1). GTDB lineage: Bacteria > Campylobacterota > Campylobacteria > Campylobacterales > Arcobacteraceae > JAIOSF01. Next base: position 9,132 of record JAYEIM010000103.1, read on the forward strand.
ATATGTGTTGTAAAATTTTCAACTGTTTTTGGAGCTAAATCAGCTCGAAGCTCTATCTTAATTATACCTTGTGTTGTTTCAAGAACTGCTATTTGGTTTGCACCTTGTAGATAAACTAAACTTACTATTAAAAGTAATAATTTCTTCATGCTTTATTTCCTTATGTTTTATTGAACTAGAATCATAACTAAAAAAAGTTAAAGTAAAGATTTACTTATAATTGGATACAATCCAAAAAATTTTAAACGAAGGAAGTTTATGTTAAAAGAAAAATACTCACCGCTATATTTTCTAGCTGCATTAGGTGCTGGGGGATTATCAGTTTCATTTTTTATGTATCTTATGTTTTTAATACCTCATGAGGGTGTACCGATGACTACATTTGATTTTGCTTATCCAGCACTTTTAAAAGGGGATTGGTTATCATTTGTAACAGCATTTTCTATTGTATTTATAATAGCATTTGCTGTAATACATTTTAAACTATTGATTTGGAATATAAAACAATATAATGCTTTTAAAGAAACAAAAGCTTATGATACTTTGGTAAATAGTAATGCAGAAGTTACACTTATGGCATTGCCACTTACATTTGCTATGACAATTAATGTTTGTTTTGTATTAGGAGCTTTATTTGTGCCAGGACTTTGGGATGTTGTAGAATATCTATTTCCTGGTGCATTATTAGGTTTTGCAATTGTTGGATACTATGCTATAAAGATATTTATGGTTTATTTTTCAAGACTTATAACTACTGGTGATTTTGATTTTGAAAAAAACAATAACTTATCACAAATGGTATCTATTTTTGCATTTTCAATGGTGGCAGTTGGTTTTGCGGCACCAGGGGCTATGAGTCATCACATAGAGATAAATGCAATAGGAATCTTTGGAGCTATTTTCTTTGGTTCTATATCTATTTTATTACTTACAATTAAACTTATTTTAGGTTTCAAAGGTATGTTTAAATATGGAATAGGGAGTGAGGCTGCGCCGTCATTGTGGATAATTATCCCTATACTTACACTTCTTGGTATCACTTTAATTAGAATTAATTTTGGATTAGATCACCATTTTGGTGCGGAATTAGCCAATGCATCATTATTTACACTTACTAGTTTTGTTGTTGCATTACAAGTAATATTTGGTCTTTTAGGTTATAAAGTTATGAAACAAATAGGTTATTTTGAAGAGTTTGTAGATGGTGATAAAAAATCTGCTGTATCATTTGCTCTTATATGTCCAGGTGTTGCATTTATGGTATTTGGAATATTTTTTATAAACTTTGGACTTGCTTTTAATGGTATAATTGAAAAATACTCTTTAGTTTATTTCTTATTTCATCTCCCATTTATATTTATACAATATAAAACAATAGTATATTTCTTTAAATTAAAAAATAAATTTTCTTTATAGAAAAAAGCTGCATCTTTACAATTAAGTTAAAATAGTATATACTTTTGTAAATTAATTGTAAAGGATAGTTTAAATGAAAAGAGCAGTAAATTTAAGACTTGAAGAGAATATAATCTATACATTAAATCAATTATCTAAAGAGTTACATACAACCAAAACAGATATTATAGAAAAAGCAATAAATATTTTTTCGAAAGAAAATAATCTAAAAAAAAATAACTTATTACAGTTTGCTGGTGTATTAAAAAATGTTGAAGCTGATAAATTATTATTAGATATTAAAACTAATAAAAATACAAAAGATTTAGAGTTTGATTTATGTTAACTGATTTTTGTATAGATAGTGATACATTAATATATTTTTTAAAAGGTGAAAAAGAAGTTATAGAACAAATGTCGAAAGTTCCAATTGGAAATTTATATACGACTAGGATAAATTATACTGAGTTATTGTTTGGTGCTTATAATAGCACAAGAGTCGATGATAATTTAAATAAAATTTTACCATTTTTAGAAAATTTTAAAATACTAGAATTTGATAAGAAATCAGCAGAAATATTTGCAAAAATTAAAGCAAAACTAAAAAAAGATGGTCAAATTATTGCTGATATGGACTTGATGATAGCAAGTATTTCTATATCTAATAATTGTAATCTCATATCAAATAATACGAAACATTTTAGTAGAATAAAAGAGTTGAAGTTAAATAATTGGTTGTAGGGAATTATTTATTATATTAACAATAACCATATATACTCGTAATTTAACTCGCAATTAGTTTACTAAAATACTTTTATTTATACTTCTTGTTAAGTCATATA
>JAYEIM010000103.1:11468-12927 GCA_034660095.1 Campylobacterota bacterium
AGTTGAAGTTAAATAATTGGTTGTAGGGAATTATTTATTATATTAACAATAACCATATATACTCGTAATTTAACTCGCAATTAGTTTACTAAAATACTTTTATTTATACTTCTTGTTAAGTCATATAAGCACTTTAAATAAAAGTATTTAGTAAGTTATTATAGTTCTAAAACAACTAGAAATTTAACTAGCAATAAATTTTAATATAAATAATGATATAATTTTATAAATATAAGGATATCATATGGACTTTACTCCTATTGTACCAACTGATCTTAGTGGTCAAATTTTACATAAACATTTAAATACAGCAGAAGAGATATGTATAAAAAGTGCAGCACTTAAAGGTTCACATAATCAAAATATTATCAATGAAATAATATCACTATTAAGAGTAACAAATAGTTATTACTCCAATAGAATCGAATCAGAAGGAACACATCCTATAGATATTGATAGAGCCATGAAAAATGATTTTTATGATGATGAGAAAAAAAGAGTTTTACAAAAATTATCATTAGCACATATAGAGGTACAAAAACAAATTGAAAATCATACTGATCATACTAGTGAAATATATGAAAATCAATATATACTAGATATACATAAACAGTTTTATACACAAGATAGTATGGAGTTTTTTTTAAATATTCAATATGAAGATTTAAAAGCCAAAATGACACCTGGTACTTTAAGAGATATGGATGTTACTGTAGGTTCGCATCTTGCACCACCAAATGATAATCTAATTAGTTTGCTTACAAGTTTTGATCAAATGTACAATCAATCTAAGCATTTATCAAAATCGCAGCAGCTAATATATGCTTTATGCTCTCATCATAAACTAGTTTGGATTCATCCATTTTTAGATGGAAATGGTAGAGTATCTCGTTTATTTTTAGATTATTTACTCTTTAAAATAAAAATAGATGGATATGGTTTATGGAATATATCAAGAGGATTAGCAAGAAATGTTGATAAATATAAAGAGATGTTGCAATATGCAGATATGGTAGCTCAAGGATCACAAGATGGAAGAGGTGCATTATCAAACCGTGGACTTAGTGCTTTTCTTGACTTTATGCTAGAAGTGACTCTTGATCAAGTTGATTATATGACTAAATATTTAAAAATAGATTCACTTGGGAATAATATAGAAAAATATGTAAAGTTATCCCAATCTGGCTTATTTGATAATGAACCATTACCTAAATATTCAGAACTAATATTTAAAGAATTACTAATAAAGGGGAATATTAGCAGAGGGGAAGTGTCAAATATTATTGGTAAAGGAACTAGAACTGCAACTACACTTGTAAGTAAATTAATAAAAGCAGATTTTTTACAATCTAAAAGTCATAAAGATTCTATATCATTGAAATTCAACTCACATTTTGCATCATATATTATTCCAGAACTTATGCCTCAGAGATAGTTATGACTATACACTTATGAGATT
>JAYEIM010000103.1:13027-14252 GCA_034660095.1 Campylobacterota bacterium
TACTCTCCCCTTTTCTGTTGCCTTTTTTGTTTATTTTGAATATTAACTTTATCAAAACTAGATACTACATCACTAAATGGTCTTAAAAATTTAGGTAATTTTCTACCACCAACTTTTAAAATATCGCCTACTAAAGTATCAGCTACTATTTGTGTCTCTAAATTTAAATTTATAGTCATAAAATCAAAGAGATATTTTGCAAGTCTATCCATAGAGATCTGCCATGTTGAGTATGTTTGGGCATATAGCCAAATAGAAAAATCATAAAAAGTTGTATATACACTTCTATTTTCAACTAAAAGATTAAATGACTTTGTAAAGTTTCCACTGTTGTAGATAAGATCCCAAAATCTTGAAAACCTTTTCATCTCTTGCATTTTATCAAAAGGTATTAAATCATTTGCCAATATATCATAAGGTGGTATATCACTATAAATCATTCCAAAATCTAAATCATGTCTATTAAGTGTAGTTCCAGATAGTTTTTTCAATACTCCTATTTGAACTTCACTATGGCTCAAACTACACAAATAGTCTAGATTTTCACCAAAACTTTCTACACTTTCCCCTGGAAGCCCTATAATCAAATCAAGATGGATATGTGCATTTGTTTCATTTTCTAAAAATGCAATATTTTCTTTTATTTTTGGAATATTTAGATTTCTTTTTATATTTTTGGCTATATCTTTTTTAAGTGTTTGGATGCCAATCTCTAGTTGTAAACCACCTTTTGGGAATTGTTTTATTTTATCTTTTAGTTCAAAAGGAAAATTATCTGGTATCACTTCAAAGTGAGTTGTAAAAGGCTCATCTTTTTCTAAAAAGAAGTCCAATAGTTTTGTAGCAACTTTTATATTTAGATTAAATGTTCTATCTATAAATTTAAAACTTCTTACCCCTTTTTGCCATAATATCTCAAACTCTTTTAGTAAAATATCTATATCAAAGTTTCGCACCTGTTTATCTAAAGATGATAAACAAAATTCACAATTATATGGACATCCCCTTGAGGCTTCAACATAAATATATCTATGTTGAATATCATTTTCATCATAATATTTATATGGTAATTCTATTTGTGTTATATCTATGATTTGAGGTAAAAATATTTTTTGTTCTATTTTTTTATCATCCAATATATCTTTACAAAGGTTATAAAACTGTATCTCACCTTCACCTTGTATTATGTAATCAGCCTTATCTAAATTGACTCTAAAAGGTAGAT
>JAYEIM010000104.1:0-2936 GCA_034660095.1 Campylobacterota bacterium
TTGAGGTATGTATATTTGTATTTTTTTAATCCTTGGTTTTTAAAAAAATGCTATTGGATAATTGTTGGAGGTGATTTGTATTACTATAAAACTAGACCAATAAATTTACGACATGATTTATATGAATTTATGAGGAAAAGTGTAATTTCTAAAATAGCTTATTTAATAACAGGTACAACAGGGGATTATAAGCTTGCTCAAAAATGGTATGGTGCAACAGGTAAACATATAAAATGCTTTAACTACCCTAGTAATCTTTACAAAGAGTATGAGATAAAACCAAAAAAGCATAACACTATAAATATACAGCTTGGAAACTCAGCAGATCCATCAAACAATCACATAGATGTATTAAAAAATCTTGAACAATACAAAGATGAAGATATACAGATATTCGTACCATTATCTTATGGAGATCAAGAGTATGCCAAAGAGATAATATTAAAAGGTAAAGAGTTGTTTGGAGATAAATTTATACCTCTTACAGAGTTTATGCCTTTTGAAAAGTATTTAGATTTTTTGAGTGAGATTGATATAGCTATCTTTGCTCACAAACGCCAACAAGCAATGGGTAATACTATCACACTTCTTGGACTTGGTAAAAAGGTATATATTGATTCAGGAACAGTCCAATTTGATTTTTTTAAAAAAAATAATGTAGAAGTATTTGATGTTAATAGTATTAATTTACAAACCTTAAATCAAACAACAGTTAAAACTAATAAAGAAAAAATAAAAAATTTATTTTCTAAAAAAGTTTTATTAGATGGACTTCAAAGGATTTTCAATGACTAAAAAAATATTAATAATTGGTGGTGGTAAGTGGCAAGTTCCTATTATCAGAAAAGTAAAAGAAATGGGACATTATGCAATTTGTTCAAATCTTTATAATGATTCTATTGGATTTAAGTATTCAGATAAATCACATGTAGCTAATGTATTAGATAAAGAAAAAAATTTACAAATAGCAATAGATGAAAAAGTTGATGCTGTTATTACAGATCAAAGTGATATAGCTGTTAATACTGTTGCTTATGTATCTGAAAAACTTGGTTTAAATGGTGTTGATATTAATATAGCAGATTTATATACAAATAAATTGAGAATGAGAAAAGAGTTGGAAGTAGAAAATTTATATCATCCTAAATTTAAAGAGTGCACAACATTAGACGAAGCAATTGATTTTTTTGAAAAGTTAGGCAATGAAGCAATTATAAAACCTTTGTCAAATCAATCAAGTAGAGGTGTTTATAAAATAACTTCTGCTAATGAATTAAAAAACAAATTTTACACTACAATGGAATGTTCAATTAATAATACAATATTAATAGAAGAATATATTGGTGGGTGTGAATTGACTGTTGAAGGATTTAAAACATTTAATAGGCACTATAGCCTTGCAATATCAAAAAAAGAGCATTATGAAAACTTACTAGCAGTTGCAAAGTCTTTAGTTTATCAGATAGATTTTGAAGAATTCAATAAAAAAGAACTAGAAAAAATAAATAATAATTTATTTGATAAATTACCTTTTGGAATTACACATGTTGAATATAAGTATTGGAATAATAAATTTTATTTAATTGAAGCAGCAATTAGAGGTGGTGGAACCAAAATATCTTCACATATTATTCCTATTGTTTCAGGGGTTGATGTAAACGAATTACTTGTAAAATCTATTTTAGGGGAAAGTAATTTAAGTATTGAAATGTATAAAAATAAAAATTGTGCAGTTCTTAAGTTTTTTGATTTTGAAGTTGGTAAAGTCAAAAAAATACACGGTTCAGATTTTTTAAAACATAGCAAGAATATTATAGATTTTGATTTTGAATTTAAAGTTGAAGATACTATAGGTTCCCCAAATGATGATAGAAGCCGTGTAGGGTATTTTATAGCCTATCATGAAAACAAAGATAAGTTATTTGATTTAATTGATAAAATAGATAAAAAGGTGTATTTAGAATATGAATAATATATTTGATTCACATATTCATTTTAATATGAAAGCTGATAATCCAGTTGATGATTTTAAAAGGGTTGTTAGTATTTTAGATGGATTTATTCTTATTTTAAATACAAAAGAGGAAAAAACATTATTTAAAGAAGAATTTTCGAAAAATTTTAAAACTGATTATCCTTTATCTGCTGTGGTATTTAGCTATGAACTATATGAGAGAAATCTTACTGAAAATTTAATAACTCAAAATATAAAGGTAGGTGTTAAATTACACCCTAGATTGTCAAATATCAAAAAAAATGATTTTGATAAAGTTATTTACAAATTAGAAGAACAAAAATTTGATTTTATCATTGTAGATTGTTTTTATTATGGTTCAAATTTAGATAATCATATTAATCTTGAACTAGCTGTTTATATTGCAAAATTTTTTCAAAATACTAAAGTTCTTTTAGCTCATGGTGGTGGTCATAAAGTTCTTGAATATATGCTTTACACAAGAGATTTAAAAAATGTGTATTATGATTTTTCTTTTACTGCTGCTTATTTAAAAGACACATCTTCATGGATAGATCTAATTAAGTTTTTCAAATTTAATGAACAAAAAATCTTATTTGGTTCAGACTATCCAGAATTTGAAGTTTATTATATTAAATCTTGTTATGATGAAATAATACAAAAATCACTAAATAAAAATAATTCTAAATTTATAGAATATGCTAACTATAAAAAATTTATGGAGATAGAATAAATGAAAAGTATGCCTAAAACTGATAAAGAAACTGTTGTAAAAAGATATTCTGATAGATATAAAAAGTTTGGACACTCTCCAAAATCACTAGGCTGGGATAAAGGGAAACAAAATTTAAGGTATCACATATTGTTTGAAGAATTTGATTTAGAAAATAAAAGTATCTTAGATATTGGGTGTGGATTTGGTGATGCAAATAAATTGATTAGAGAGAGTACGAAAAATTAT
>JAYEIM010000105.1:0-14220 GCA_034660095.1 Campylobacterota bacterium
ACCATTCATATTTGGCATCTTTATATCAGATACCACTATATCAGGGTTGTGTTTTTTATACTGTTCTAGTCCATCTTTGCCATCAATTGCAACATAGAGTTCGTTAGTGAAATTTTTTAGAAATTTTGTAAGTTGGGTTCTAATACCTGCTTCATCTTCTACATATAGTATGGTTGGTTTTTTTATATTATTCATCTTTACATTCTCTCAATTTTTGAATATTTACTTAAATTAAGTTTAGCTAATATTTGCTTGTTTTGTAGTAAAGCTATATTAAACAAAAAAAGCCCAAGAGGAGTAAATACTCATCTTGGGCTTTAAAGTTTAATTTTTTATATTTAAGGAGATAAATACAATTATTTTAACTAATGTTTTTTAGATAACTCTTCTAAAGTTAATTTTACTCTTTTAGAAACAGAATTTCTTAAAGCAGTTCTTCTAGCATCAGGTAAAGCTATAAGTCCGATTTCACCTAAGATTCCCTCAGAACCAATCATATCTTCAGCCATAAACATATCTACATATTTTGCCATTGCAGGTACTTTTGAAGCATGAGAGTTTTTTGTATAGAAAAATAAACTTCTTGCAATTGGATATTTACCACTTGAAATTGTATCAGGTGTAGGTGAAACTCCATTTACTTTAGAACCTTGAACTTTATCATCATTTTCAATTAAGAAAGAGTAACCAAAGATACCAAATGCAGCTTTATTTTTGTTAAGTTTTGTAACAATTAAGTTGTCATTTTCACCACTTGGAACATATACACCATCTGTTCTGATTTTTTTATATTTTTTGTATGCTTTATTTTTAACTTTATCAGCTTTGTAAAGTTTTGTATAAACATCCATTTTCTTTGTTTGACCTTTTAAAATCATATCTTCAAAAGCATCTCTAGTTCCAGATGATTTAGGAGGACCATAAATTATAATCTCTCTACTTGGTAAAGATGAATCAATTTGATTCCAGTTTTTATAAGGATTTTTAACTAAAGATTTACCATTTTTTGAAGGAACTTCAGCAGCTACTGCTAAAAGTAGTTGTTTTTTAGTTACATTAAATGGTTTGTTTGATTTAGCTTGTGCAAATGCAATACCATCAAAACCAATAACAGCTTCAGTTATATCTGTAACACCATTTTTAGTACAAAGTTTAAACTCTTTTGTTTTCATTCTTCTTGAAGCATTTGTAATATCTGGTGTATTCATACCATTTCCAGCACAAAATAATTTCATACCACCACCTGAACCTGTTGATTCTACAACTGGTGTTGGGTATTTAGTTGTAGCACCTAACTCTTCAGCAACTGCTGAACTAAATGGATATACTGTAGATGAACCTACAATTTTGATTTGATCTCTTGCGTGAGCAGATACTGTTAAAGCAGATACAGCCAATACTGATAATGCAATTTTTTTAAATGTCATTTTAGACTTCCTTTATTTTTTGATATTGGAAGTATAGATTATAATGATTACAGTTTGGTTACAATCATATAACAAATTGTAAAACTAGCACTCTGTATGTAAAAGTGCTAATTATTTTAAAAACTTTAGCTTTCTTTTATAAACTTATGATAAAATCTGAAAATAAAAAATTAAATAAAAATGAGGAAATATAAAATATGGCTAAACATGAATTTCAAACAGAAGTAGGGCAACTACTAAAACTAATGACACACTCTTTATACTCAAACAAAGAGATTTTTATAAGGGAGCTTGTATCAAATGCTTCTGATGCTATTGATAAATTAGAATATTTAAAACTTACAGATGACAAATTAAAAGGTTTTGAATCAACTCCACAAATCAATATAAAAATAGATGAAGAGGATAACTCAATTACAATTGCAGATAATGGTATAGGGATGAATGAGGAAGATTTAATTGCATCTATTGGTACTATTGCTAAATCTGGAACAAAATCATTTGTAGAAGCTATGAGTGGTGATGCTAAAAAAGATAGTAATCTTATTGGTCAATTTGGTGTTGGTTTTTATTCTGTATTTATGGTAGCTGATAGAGTTGATGTTATCTCTAAAAAAGCTGGTGAAGATCAAGCTTACAAATGGTCAAGTGATGGGACTGGAAGTTTTGATCTAAATCCAGTTGTTAAAGATGATGTTGGGACAGTTATCTATATTCATATGAAAGAGGAGGAGAGGTCTGAGTTTGTATCTAAAAATAGAATTGAAACTATAGTTAAAAAATACTCAAATCATATACCATTTCCAATTTTCCTAAACTATAAAGAGGAAGCAACTGAAGAGTTAAGCGAAGAGGAGATGGCAAAAGATGAAAAAGATAGAAAAACTCCTGAAACTAAAATAGAAAACAAAAGAGAACAAGCAAATGAAGCAACAGCTTTATGGACTCAAGCAAAAGCTAAGTTAAAAGATGAAGACTATAATGAATTCTATAAAACAATTTCTCATGATAGCACAGACCCAATAGCACATGTTCATACAAGAGCAGAGGGTGTAAATAACTATACAACACTGTTTTATATCCCTAAAACGGCTCCAATGGATATGTATAGAGTTGATTTTCAACCAGGTGTTAAGCTTTATGTTAAAAGAGTATTTATCACAGATGATGAAAAAGAGTTACTGCCAACATACCTTAGATTTGTAAAAGGTATCATTGATAGTGATGATTTACCATTAAATGTTAGTAGAGAAATTTTACAAGAAAATAAAGTTATGGCAAATATCAAACAAGCAAGTATTAAAAAAGTACTAGCTGAGATTAAAAAACTTTCTAAAGATGAAGAAAAATACAAAGAGTTTACAGAGCAATACAACAGACCACTAAAAGAGGGTGTTTATCAAGATCATGTAAATAAAGATAAGATTTTAGAGTTAGTTAGATATAAATCTACAAACAATAAAGAGATCATGACATCTTTAGCAGCATACAAAGATAGAGCAGACAGCGAACAAAAAGCAATTTTTTATATAATTGGTGATGATGAAAAGGTTCTTAGAAACTCTCCACTTATGGAAAGTTATAAGAAAAACGAAATAGAAGTTCTTATTTTAGATGATAAAGAGATAGATGAAGTTATAACACCAGCTATTGGAACATACCAAGAGTGGGATTTTAAAGATATTACATCTTGCGAAGCTCCAAAAACAGAGCAAACAGAAGATGAAAAGAAAGAGGTTGAAGCAGAATTTAAATCTATAGTTGAAAAGATAAAAGAAACATTAGGTGATGCAGTGGCTGATGTAAAAACAACTACAAGACTTTCTGATTCTCCATCTTGTGTAGTAAAAGATCCAAATGACCCAATGGCACAAATGGCAGCAATGATGAAATCTATGGGTCAAGAGGTACCAGAATCTGCTCCTATTTTAGAGATAAATCCTGATCATTCTATTGTAAAAGGCTTAAATGGTTGTCCAGATGATAATATGGTTGAAACTATCTCTTGGTTACTATTAGATCAAGCTAAACTAGCTGAAGGTATGGAAGTAAAAGATATCGTTGCATTTACACAAAGATTAAATACAGTTATGGGTAAAGCATTTTAATTATGAAAAAGATTGAGATAGAAAAACCTGCAGAGTTTTTAGAGATGATTGAAAAAAATAAAAACACTTATCTCTACAATGACCATCCAAGTGATGGCATTGATCTTTTTACTGACGAAATTATAGAGATGTATGGTTGGCATGCTATTGCATTTGATGATATCACATATAGAGTAATTTCTGAGTTTATAGAAGAAAATTGTGATGGAGAGTTTGTGTTTAACGACCACCCTATGGGATTTAATGCTTATGCAGTACTATCAAATGTTGAAGAGGCACGAGTACAAATAAAAGATTTTATAGTAAATAAAATCAAATCATTAGATTTGTCTAATTTAGATGGAGATCAAAAAGAAGCGATAGAGTTTTTTAATATTAATATATAGAAAAAATTAGATATAATCATACTAATGAAGGTACAAAATGAATAAAAATGAAGTGATAGATTATTTAAAATCAAAACAACAATATTTTTACGATAATTTTGGGATAAAATTTATAGGTATTTTTGGTTCTGTTGCTAGAGATGAAATGAAAGATAGTAGTGATATTGATATACTATACAAAATAGAAAAAGATAAAAAACTATCTATGTTTAAATACCTTAAAATAAGCTCATTACTTGAAGAATTTTTTCACAAAAAGATAGACTTAGTTAGAATAGAAACATTAAAACCAACAGTTAAAAACTATATACAAAAAGATTTAATATATGTTTAAAACGAATAGGAACTATAAACTATATTTAGAAGATATCTCTTTTGAATGTAAAAATATTAAAAAGTTTGTCGAAAATACAACTTATGAAGAATTTACTCAAAATTTAGAAAAAGTATATGCAGTAGCCAAAGCATTTGAAAATATTGGTGAAGCAGTAAAGCAAATACCAAAAGACTTAACAGAGAAATATCCACAAATACCTTGGGGTGAAATAGCTAAAATGAGAGATGTACTTACTCATCATTATTTTGGTGTAGATGATAAAATTTTATGGGATACTCTTGATGAAGATTTTGATGAGTTTGAGAGTGTAATAGATAGGTTGCTTGACAGTGAAGCAAATTAAAACAAAAATTAAACAAGCGAACTGGAAATCAAAACCACCTTTTAGAAAAAAAGGTGAGTATTGGGATATTGTGACTACTGTATTTTATCAAGATAAAGATACTTTTATAGATACCAATAGTAAATTATTATTTCAAATGATTTGTGAACACTTCTTTTATAAATATAAAAAAGATACCTTAACATTAAAATTAAATTATTCATTTGGTGCTATGTTTCCAGAAGGATATAGACTATATGTATATAATCTGATATATAAAAGGTTGACAGGTAAAAAGATAAAAAATGATATATTTGATATCAAAGATGATGAAGAATTACATTATAGAGTTATGCTAGAAGCCCACTTAGAAGAACATCAAAAAAGAATATTAAAGATTATAGAAATATTAAATATAAACTTTAAAAAAGAAAGTAAACGATTAAGTAGAGTTTTGTTTAATACAAAAGGTAAAAAAGAATTTTATTTATCAAATAAAGCTTATGCTAATAATAAAAAACAAGGATCTAAAAATGATAACTTATAATCCTAATTATTTAGATAATACAGATATATTTACACCAACTGAAATTAAACTTTTAGAAAAACTAAATCAAAAAGTATCATTAGAAAAGTTTTTGAACAATAAAAGCTATATTGATAAATTTGGTTTAGATTTTATCCATACTTCAGCACTTATTGAGGGTAATACTTATGATAAACTAGATACTCAAGCTTTGATACAATATGGAAGAACAGCAGGTGGTAAAAAATATAGTGATGCAAAAATGATTTTAAATCTTAGAGATGCTTATGATATATTTATAACACAAGATTTAAAACCATCTAAGCAAACCTTAAAAGATTTGCACTATATTTTATCTGCTGAGATGATACCTGAAAATAAAAGAGCTAATCCAAGAGATAGTGAAGTTACTATTTTAGGATGTAACTACATCCCATTGGCTACAAAAGAAAAGCTTGATGATGAATTAAATTATCTATTTAAAATAAGTGATACTATTAAAAATCCATTTAATAAAGCTTTGTATATTCATAACAACTTAGCATATCTTCAATACTTCACAGACTGCAATAAAAGAACAGCAAGATTGATGTTAAATGTAGTATTAAAAGATACTTTAAATATGATATATATCCCAGATGAAGAGAGTGTAAAAGAGTATTTAAAATCAATAGTTACTTACTATGAAACAGGTAATTATACTTTATTTAAAAAGTATTTTATCAATAGTTATAAAAAAGTTATTGAGATGATAGTAGAAATAGAACAATCAAGAGAAAATGAGAGTAACTTTAGAAAATAAGAGAGTATTAAAAATTCTCTATATCTATATTACTCTCCTCTTTGGAGATAAAATCTTTCATCCAAACAGTACCGTTAGATAATTCATCTTCCCCAATTAAAGCAATTTTAGTTGCACCCTGTTTTTGAGCATTATTTAGATGTTTACTAAAACTCCTAACTTTATAGTCAGTTATCACTTTTGTAGTTTTTCTTTTATTATTTACTAAAGTGAATACTTTATCTGATGCATCTTCACACATAGAACCTATATATAAAATATCTTCTTTAGTCTCTTTTGTAACAATAAGTTCAAGTAATCTTTCAATACCAATAGCAAATCCAATAGCAGGAGTAGTTTTGCCACCTAAAAACTCTACAAGTCTATCGTATCTTCCACCACCTGCAATTGCACTTTGAGCACCAATATTATCACTTACAAACTCAAATGCTGTTTTAGTATAATAATCTAAACCACGCACTAAATTTGAATCAATTTCATAAGAGATATTATTTGTATCTAAAATAGATTTTAATTTATCAAAATCACCATTACAAGGTGGACACAAACTATTTGTAATTTTTGGAGCATCTGTAAGCTCATTTTGGCAAGATTCATTTTTGCAGTCAAGTACTCGAATAGGATTTGTAGTTACTCTTCTATTGCAATCTTCACATAAAGATAAATCTTCAAGGTGACTTACTAAACCATTTTTATAAGAAGGCATACACTCTTTACAACCCAAAGAATTTAATTGTAGTTTATATGTTATTCCAAAAAAGTTAAGTATCTCACTTAACATAATTATAATTGTAGCATCTTCATAAACGCTAGGCTCACCAAAAGATTCACAACCAAACTGATGAAATTCTCTAAGTCTCCCTTTTTGAGGTCTTTCATATCTAAACATAGGACCATGATAATATACTCTACTTATACCACCAGCTCTATCTTTCTTATTTTGAACGAACCATCTTACAACTCCAGCAGTACCTTCAGGTCTAAGACATACATCATTTTTACCTTTATCTATAAACTGATACATCTCTTTAGAAACTATATCACTACTCTCACCAACACTTCTTTTAAAAAGTGCTGTTTCTTCTAAAATTGGAGTTTCTATGTAGTTATAGCCATATTTTTGTGCTATTTTTGAACAATTTTCTACAAAATATGTAAAAAGTTTGCTATCACTATCTATAATATCTTTCATACCTCTAAGAGATTGAATATTTGCCATTTTAATTTTTTCCTTGCTAATATGTTAATGGGAGAATATCATAATTTTACTTTTTATCCAATCAACTAATAACTCTTTATTAAAATTTATTTTACAATTATTTTAGTATTTATATTTAAAATAACTTTTTGATGAAGATTTTCTTCTATTTTATTTTTAATCATTTTAAAATCATTTTGATTTAATGTTTTATTTGTTATCACTTCAATTGATATTGTAATATTATTATTAATTTGTATATCTTGAATATTTAATTCGACATTATTCTCTAATAAGGATATATATTTAAGTGGTTTTAGTTGATTTATATAATTATTTTTTTCAATCATTTGGGCAAATGAAAAAACAAGTGGAATAGTTATAAATATCATCATAATAGTTGTATAAAATATACCTTTTTTAGCTCTTTTTACAGGGGAATACCCTAAAACAATAAAAGTAAGTGCGGCACTTAATGTTATACCAACAAGATTGGTAATAAATAATAAAAAAGAACCATAAATAACCTCAAAGTTTCCAAGTCCTATACCAATACCAGTAACACTAAGTGGAGGTACTAACGCAACAGCAATAGCTACTCCTGCTAAAGATTTTGATATATCCTCTTTAGAGTTTGCATATGCACCTGCAATCCCAGAAAATATTGCAATCATAAGGTCTAAAAGGTTTGGGTTTAATCTACTTTGCATCTCTGGTGTTATTTGCTGTAAAGGGATAAATATAGTAAAAATACAAGAAAACAATAGAGCCATAAATATACCTATTGAAAGTGTTCTAATACTTTGTTCAAGTAAAAATTTATCTGCTCTTATTACCCCCATAGAGAGAGATACAATAGGTGACATCAATGGAGCTAATATCATAGCACCTATAATTACAGGCGCAGAATTTGCAAAGAGTCCTGTAGTAGCTAATAGTGTACTTAAAATCATTAATGTTAAGAAAACATAGGAAAATTTTGCACTAGCTCTTAGGCTTACAAATAACTCTTTAAAATCATCATCATTGGCTTTTTTGAATAATGGTAGTTTACCACCAATTAAAATATTGTTTACTTCCCCTTTAGGGAGTGTATTTAGTTTAACTGTATCTTTCTCTTCTATTTTATTTGTATCATTTTTTACATAACTTGCTAGGTTTCTCCCTAAATGTAAATTAATTCCATCTTGTATAACTTCAATTATAACCTCTTTTGAACTTACTAAGTTTTCATCTACGGTGAAGTCTATGGGAGTATCTGAGGATATTGATACTTTTGAACTTTTAATAAATCCTAAACTACGAGGTAGTTCAATGATAGATAACTTTTGATAAAAAAATATCGATATTAAATACCAAAGATATGAAAAAAGTGAAGTTGGAGCTAAAACAAATACATTTAGTTTCCCATCATGTATGGATAATTCATCACTTAAAGCTGATTTTTCATTTCTATTTGTATGTTCAAGAATAGTTATACCTGAAGCTGCTGTTTGAATTTTATGTTCTTTAGAGGTAGTGATAGTGTATATTTTAAATTTTAAATTTTTAATATGGGTTGTAAAAGTTTTTAATTGTTTTAAATAACTTTGCTTCTCTGTGTTAAAATTATTCATGCCGTGCATATCACCAATAGTTATTTTATTAAATGCTAAAATTTCATTACATTTTAATAGATCAATTTTACTCAATAATTCACTATTTAATCCATCCTCAATTGCTTCAAACATATCTTTTGATATTCCATAATTTTTTATTGCATTTTGGCAAAAATCATTTGATATAATTGCTATATTTATATCTTTATTTATATTATTTTGAAAAAATACTTTAATATCTTCATCTGTTAAAAATAATAAATATAATGCGCTAGGTGATATATCTTCAACTATTTTTGTGTATTTTTGTATAGTAGGTGTTATAGTATAGTCTGTTTTTAATTTTAAAACAATATCTTCCACCTCTTTTATCTCTCTTAATTCATCTGTTATTAAGTATATATTTTTATATTTCATAGTTATTCTCTTTTAATTTAGTATAATAGTTTTCTATATCTTTATTGTTATGTTTTATAGCACCTTTTATCAAAATATCACATTTTTTTATAATCATATTTTTAACTATATCTTTGTTTTTATGCTTTAAAAGAGCCTTTATTCTATAAGTATCCATCATTGGTGTTATAAAAGATAGTTGATTTTCATGTCCTGCAAGTTTATTTATAAGTTTTTTATCAATTAACCCTAATTCATATTTACTTAAAATTCTAAGCCATAGATCAAAATCTTCACAAACCAACAAACCTTCATCAAAAATACCAATATCATTAAATATACTTTTATGTATCATAACAGTTGATGGACCAATTAAACAATGCGATATATTATCTTCAAAACAAAATCCAGATGGTTTTTGTTGATGCTTTTTTTGTTTTATAATTTTCCCATTAAAAATCCACTCCTCTTGCGTATGTGAAAATAGTATATTTTTATTGTTTTTATGAAACAAAACCTGCTCTTCTATTTTTGTTTTATCCCAAATATCATCACTATCCAAGAAGCAAATCCAATCATTTTTTGCCTCTTTAATACCTCTATTTCTAGCAGATGAAACACCACTGTTTTCTTGATAGATATATTTTATATCTAGGTTTTTTACTATACATCTTGTATCATCTTTAGAACCATCATCCACTACAATAATCTCATCAACTTTTAGTGTTTGATTTAAAACAGAATTAATTGCTCTTAAGATAAGATTTTCTCTGTTGTATGTTGGTATTATAACAGATATAACTATTGGAAGTTTCATTAGTTTAGTATATACTTAACATAGATTTTTATTTTAACAGTTTGTATTGGTTTTGGATAATCTTTATATGCTATTTGTATAGTATCTAGTGTATTTTGATCCAATGCACTATAATATGAACTATCAGTTATTTTAACATCAGTAATATCACCATTTGGGTGTAAAAAAAACTCAATAATATTTATACCACTTTGTCTTGTACGGATAGATATCGTTGGATAAGTTAAATATCTTTGGGTAATTTTTCCTATACGATTAAGATTCTCTTTTAGATACTTTTTTTGCTCTTTTGAGAAGGTAAAATATTTTTCACCATAAAGTTTAATATAGCTTTGTGTTAATTGATCTAATTGTTGTAACTCTTGAACCTCTTGTTGTTTTTCAACCACTTTTTGTTGTTTAAGTTTCTCTATTGGTGTAACTTCTGGTACTTTAGCAATAGTAAATAGTTTTTTTAAATCTACTTTTGGCTTTTCTATTGGTAGTTGTATAGCTTTTATCTCTTTTAAAATAGGTACTTTCTTTATAATTTGTTTTTTTATTGGCTTTTTGGTCATTTTCTTAATAATTTTTTTTGGTTTTTTCTTAATTACTTTCTTTTTTACAATTTGTTCAATAGGCTTTTTTATTTTTACATATTTTATAGAGGTAAAACCAGTTTTTTTGTTTTCTTGAATTTTATTTGTTGTGCTAATTTGTAATTTATTATTCTGAAATGAATCTTGAAATGTTATATAAAGTAAAAGGTGTACAGCTAATGATATTAAAAATGCTATAAAAATTGTTAAAATCAAGTTTTTCATCAAAAAATTATAGTATAATATTCTTAAGGGCATCTCTACAAACTAGAATATGAGTATTCTAGTTTGTAGAGATGCCCTTAAAATTATTAATTTAGGATAAAAATGTTCAATAAAAGTATAAAAGCTTATAAAGAAGCAAAAAAAGTGATCCCTGGTGGGGTTGATTCTCCTGTAAGAAGTTTTGGATCTGTTGGTGGAACTCCTCCATTTATTGCTAGCGGTAAAGGTAGTTATCTTATCGATATAGATGACAATAAATATCTTGACTTTGTGCAAAGTTGGGGACCTCTTATTTTTGGACATTGTGATAAAGATATACAAAAAGTTGTTCAAAAAACAGTTAAAAATGGTCTTTCGTTTGGAGCACCTACAAAGCTAGAAACACAACTAGCAACTGAAATAGTTGATATGTATGACAATATTGATCAAGTAAGATTTGTAAGTAGTGGAACAGAAGCTGTTATGAGTGCTATTAGATTAGCTAGAGGAGTTACGGGTCGTGACAATATCATTAAATTTGAGGGTTGTTATCATGGTCATAGTGATAGTTTACTTGTAAGTGCGGGAAGTGGTATGGCTACATTTGGAGCACCAAGTTCGCCAGGAGTTCCTGCTGACCTTATAAATCATACAATATTAAGTGAATATAACAATATTAAACAACTAGAACTTTGTTTCAAAGAATCAAAAGATATTGCATGTATCATAATTGAACCAATTGCTGGGAATATGGGACTAGTTCCTGCGTCTGAAAAATTTCTAAAAGCCTGTAGAAAACTTTGTGACAAACATGGTGCTTTACTAATTTTTGATGAAGTTATGTCTGGATTTAGAGCCTCTTTAAAAGGTGCATCTGGAATAGTAAAAACTCAAGCAGATATCATAACTTTTGGTAAAGTAATTGGAGCTGGTATGCCTGTGGGTGCATTTGCTTCTAGAGATGATATTATGAATCAACTTAGTCCAAATGGTGCTATATACCAAGCAGGAACACTAAGTGGAAATCCAGTAGCTATGGCAGCAGGACTTAAATCATTACAAAAACTAAAAGCTGATAAAAAAATATATGAAAAATTAAATAAAAAAGCAGTTAGATTAACAAAAGGTCTAAAAAAAGTTGCCAAAAATTGTAATATTCCACTTCAAGTAGATACAAGAGGTTCTATGTTTGGATTTTTCTTTTGTGAAACAATGCCTACAAATATGAAAGAGGTTGGAAAGTGTGATTTTGATAGATTTGCAACTTTTCACAATAAGATGTTAAAAAAAGGTTTCTATTTTGCTTGTAGTCAATATGAGACAGGATTTATATGCAACACTATGACAAATAAACAAATTGATGCAACAATTAAAGCTGCTTCAGAAGTTATGAAAACATTAAAAAAATAAAATAGGAGGATAATAGGATGATAAAACATATAGTATTTTTAAAATTATCTAAAGATGGTTTAAAACAAAAAGATTTGATTGTAGAAAAATTAAACTCTCTTAAAGATGATATAGACTTTATAAGAGCCTTAGAGGTTGGTATAAACTTTGCTCAAGAGGATAGAGCATTTGATATATCTTTAACTGTTGTTGTTGATTCTAAAGAGGCATTAGATAACTATGCTAAACATGAAAAACATATACCAGTTATAGAATTTATAAAATCACTTGGAACAGAATCAAAAGTTGTAGATTATGAGATTGCTAAAGTACCTGTTGGAGAGTTTGGTAATGCAACTATTACTAAAAAAGCAAACCAATATTTTGATGGACAAGTTACAAGTAGAACAGTTGTAGAATCTGACGGTAGTACAAAAACATTAGGTATTATGATGCCTGGTACTTATACATTTGGTACACAACTAGCTGAACATATGGAGATACTTGCAGGAAAAGTAGAAGTAGAATTTCCAGATGATAGCAATATTGAAACTATAAACGGTGGAGAATATTTTGAAGTACCTGCAAATTCTAGTTTTGATATAAAGGTTTTAGAAGTAACAGATTACTGTTGTACTTATATAGACTAAGGATATTAATGGATACTAATACGACGAAAGAAACACAAGAGATTCAGCCAAAACATAAAGATAAAGTTGAAGCTTTGGATAATATGTCATTGGGTATATCTATAGCAGTAGCAATTGCTTTAGGTGTCGGGCTTGGTTTGTTACTAAAAGAGTGGACAGGATATACTTGGACTTTATGGATAGGAATAGGGTATGGTATTGCAGCGGCTATTTTAAATGTACAAAGAGCTTATAAAAGAGCTAAAAAAGATTTAGATAAATTAGCTGATGATCCAAAGTATGCTCACTTAAAAGAGTATGGGTTTCAAGATAAAGAGAAAGATGAATAAGCAAACTTTAAAAATATTTTTAATTGTTGACCTAATTGTTGTACTTATATATGCAGGAATAGGGGAGTTTATATGGCTTTTAAATACTCAAATAGCACTTATAAGCTCACTTCTTGTAACTATTGGATCTTATATAGGATATAAAAAAAATATACAATCTCGTGCAAAAGAACATGTAAATGACGATGATAACTATGATGAAGTTGATAAAATGGATGATAGCTATGATTTGTATTCACCTGAAGTTGAACAAGTAGAGATACTAGAACCAACAAAGGAAGAGGTTCAAGAGGCCATGAAACCTATTAAACAAAATCATTTTGCAAATTTCAAATGTGCTTTTAGTGGTATGGCATCTTTTTATAGACTTATTGGGTATATATTTCTAATAATTGGATTTTTTTATCTAAATAACAATGGTTATCTACATATATATTCTTATATCATAGGGTTTGTAATAGTTCCTGTGTCTGCCTTGCTTGCAGGGGTTTATTTAAGAAAAAGTTAAAATTAAATTTTCACTTTAATACCAAATTAAATCTAAATTTGATACAATATATCATCTTAATTAAAAGGTAAATTAAATGTATTTAAGTCAAGATATAAAACCAATAAGTTATTTAAAAGCAAAAACAGCTGATGTAATAAATAATGTAAATCAAAATCAAAGAACAATAATCATAACACAAAATGGTGAAGCAAAAGCAGTTGTTCAAGATATTAAAAGTTATGAGAATTTACAAAATTCCTTAAATTTATTAAAATTAATTGTTCAAAGTGAAAACGATATTGAGAATAATAATGTTATAGAACAAGAAAAAATGTTTGAAACTCTCGAACAAAAATTATTTAATAAATCAAGTGCAAGCACGTGTGGATAAAATTAAGTGAAACAATTTGAAGTTATATGGACAAAAAATGCTGAATTTGACTTGGAGTTAATTATTGAATATATTAAAACAGATAGTTTTGATACAGCAAAAAAGATATTATTTGAGATAAAAAATGAATGTAATAATTTATATTCTTTCCCAGAAAGAAAAAGAGTTGTACCCGAATTACAACAAATTGGTATTTTAAAATACAGAGAAATTATCCATAAAAGATGGCGAATAATATATAAAATTGATAATACAAAAGTTTTTGTTTTATT
>JAYEIM010000106.1:0-2924 GCA_034660095.1 Campylobacterota bacterium
TAAAAAAAAGTCAAACTAATAATATTTCAAATGTAGAAGCATTAAAAGAATTAAGAGATATGGTAAAAGAGGGGTTTCTTACAAAAGAAGAATTTGAAATTGAAAAAAGTAAATTATTTTAATATTTTAGCAATCAAAATAATTATCAAAAAATAAATTCAGTATAGTCTAATATTTTAAGAGAATTTAGATAAAATATTATCGCCAATTTTAAAAATAGGATTAAAACTTGAAACTTAAACTTTCCGTATCAATACTTATCTCATCTTTATTACTTATTGGGTGTGGTTCAACTCCTCAGCCATCAAAAGAAATATCAAATAGCAAAAAAACCATTACACCCAAACCAATTATTAAAAACACCACTCCAAACTGGATTTTAAACCCAAATAAACAAAATCAAATATGTTCTATTGGCTCTGCTAATATAACTAAAATAGATGAAACTAAAAAGATAGCATTTATAAAAGCAAAATCAAATATATCAAAAGAGATAAAACTACATATAAATTCTCAAACTTCAAAACAATTAAATTGTAATAATAGTGAGTGTAAAAAAGAGTTCAATAAGTTCTCTCAACAACAATCTACTAATATGCTAAACAATATATCTCTAAGTGATGAATATGTAGATACAAAAAACAATAGGTACTATGTAAGAGCGTGTTCTGCTAAATCAAATGAAAAATTCACTTATTCAAAACCTACAACAAGAACAATTAAAAATAGATACAAAACTACAAAAACGTCATGTATTCAGCAATCAAACTATCCAAATAAAACATTAGACCAACAAAAAAAGATATTGATAGAAAATGCAAAGTTTGAAGCACTTGGAGAGTTGTATGGTCATCTATTAGTAAGTTCAACTGATATAAAAAATGGTAAAATTATAGATGACACTATTAAACAAAGAGCAGTAGGAAATGTCCGAATAGAAGGTAATCCATCTTTTTACAACGGTTCAAATCTAGGAGAGATATGTTCAGATATAACTGCATATATCACTCAAAAAGATTTAGAGCAATTTAAACCAAAAAAAGTAGAACTTAATAGATTTTGCTATAACAATCCTACAACTCCTCAAAATAAAATAAAAGAGAAAGCAAACTTTCAAGCATATAAAAAAGCTATATCTCAATATAAACCATCTTTAAAAAATATATCAGATAAACAATCTGCAAAATTGATACATGGATTTATCAAATCAAATGAAAAGTTTGATTTTGATACAGGTGTGTATTGTTTTGATGCTGTTGCTACTTTGCTTCCTTATGAACTGGAACTAAGCAAAGTAAATAAGATGAAAATGGAAGAAGAGAAAGAAAATTTAATAAGTGGATTAACTGCTATATTTTATACTAAAAACGACCATGCTATGACAAAACCACTTTATAAAACTTATATAGATACTCTTGATTTGGGATATAGAAGACTGCCATTTAATTCAAAAATTAAGAAGAATAAAATTTATAATATAAAAATAACTGGTTTTATAAAAAGTGAAAATAATGCAAAAACAAATTTAAAAATGTTTTCAGATGTATATAGTGCGAGTTTGTTTATAAACAATAAAAAAGTGATGACACACAAACAAAAAAACAAAACAATTTCTTTAAAAAAAGGACTTAATAAAATTAAACTTTTAGTAAAAACAGCCAATAGTTATGACATCAAAGTCTTAGGTGATATCAATGATATCTATACAAACAAAATTCAATAAAAAAGGAAAGAAGTGAGAAAATTAATAATTGCGATGATGATAACATTATCATCTCTTACAGCAGGTACAGTTGGAGCAAATAGCGATGGAAGAACTATGGATAAAGCAT
The DNA here is from genome assembly GCA_034660095.1 of Campylobacterota bacterium. Lineage (GTDB taxonomy): Bacteria > Campylobacterota > Campylobacteria > Campylobacterales > Arcobacteraceae > JAIOSF01. The sequence continues at coordinate 1,833 of JAYEIM010000106.1, forward strand.
TTTTAGATATATATTTAGGAGATGATGTAAATTATCAGTATGTTAAGTACAGTGCTAATGGATTTGAACTTGAAAGTAGAAAATTAAATAAAGTATTTGATTTATATAGACAACAAGGTCTAAAAAGTGCAAAGTTTATCATAAATGGTAAATTTGAATTACCTTCTGATGTTGGTAAAAAGGCTACAATAGTTATTAAAGGAAAGAGTCCTTTGCATTATATAGGAGGAAGCTATCATGGAAGAAAAGATACTTTCATTAATGGTAATAAATTTAAGTACAGTAAAGATGATAGAATGATAGTAAAGGTTGCAAAAGACAATATGGGTATACCTTTTATAAATGTTAAAATAGAAGTACTTCTAAAATATTTTATGAATAAAAATGATTTAAATATTCTAAAGCAATCAGTTTCTAGTATGAAAATCTACGTAAATTACCAGGCAAAACAATTAAAAAGAGGCGATGCCCCAGCTTCCAAAGAAGTTCCTTTGCGAGCTTATATTATAGAAGATTGATAAATCCTAAAAAGGTACTGACATTCTAATGAATCATTACCTTTTTGAATCTACTAACTCTTATAGTATATTTCTTGGAAGTTAAAATGGCTCTTCCATATCTTCACCTATGTTATATTTATTAATACTTTGAACTTTTAATAATTCTTTTTGTTTTTCTAACTCTTCATTTTTTGCTATATCTTCATTGATTCTTTCTATAATATCAAAGTATTCAAACTGATTTATATAATCTAACATTTCATTACAGCCTAAAACATTTAGATGTGCTGATTGAGTATCATACATATCCTCAAAATATTCTTTCATTAAATCGGTATTATTTAAAAACTCAATATACTCATCAAACTCTTCAATAGATATAGGAGCATAAAACTCCATAGTTTCAATTATATGTTCTAATAATCTCTCATAAAAAATATTAAACCTATACTCATAATCTGTTAGATTTTCTTCTTCTAATTTTTTGCTATATTCAATCTCTTCAATCTTTTTATGAGTTTGAATATCATTGTGTTCTTTTAGTGTTTCTTCATCTATACCAATACTATCCAGTACCTCTTTTGATTGAAGT
>JAYEIM010000107.1:0-2910 GCA_034660095.1 Campylobacterota bacterium
TAAATTTATTTACTTTATATTTTTCGCAACATTCTATAAGGTGTGTAGTATTTACTGTATTATTCATATAATATTTTAGTGGTTTTTGCACAGATTCACCTACTTGTAGATGAGCTGCAAAGTGAATAACAGCATCAAAACTATGAGTTTGAAATAACTCTTCCACTTTTGCAAACTCTGATAAATCTAGCTTTATAAACTCAAAGCTATCTTTATCAAAATAAGTTCTAAGTACTGATATACTATCAAAATCACCACCACAAAGATTATCAACTATTGTGACTTTTAGATTTTTGTCTTTTGATAATTGTTTTGCTACATGACTACCTATATATCCTGCTCCACCTGTTATTAAGATGTTCATATTTTTAGTTCTTTTTTATAAATTTCAAGTTTTTGTTTTATCACGGGACCTTCAGGTCTGGCTTTGTGAGCCAATCGCATCAGATAATGAGCATCTTTAAGTGTTAGCGGTTTTTTGTTATCAAATTTTAAGGAAATATCACGAAGATAGTCGGCATCTTTATCTAAAAGTTCATTATTAAGTATCTGCTCTGAGATTGACTCTACTAGAACAGCTATTTGTTTAGAACTTATTTCGTATGTGTCAGTTTGTGGTTTTAAATCTTGTGGTATTTCTAGTGTAAGTTGCTTGTCTTTATCTAAATATTTATTAATTTGATCAATATTTTTTTGATGTTTTTTATTAAATTTTTCTAAAGAATTTATTGAAATATATTCTTTTTCAGATTTTATTTTAGCTGCATTATTTACTAATCTATCTGATATAAACTTAGAGCTTTTAGCTCCAATATACTTATTAAACTCTCTTTGAATTTCATATTCAACTCTTGAAAGCGAGCGATTAACAGTTTTTACCGTTGCAAACTTTGCCTTGGCTAAAAATTCAACACTTTTATTACCAAGCAAAACATCACAAAAACTTTTTTCTATTGAGTCTATTTTTGAATAGTTGATAAGTTGTAAACTCACAGAACTCTCATTACATAATTTAATCATATCAACAACTCGTTGTGGTGTATTATAGGAATCAATCCAATCAGATATACTCATTGTGTATCCCCCCCTTTTTACACCTTGTCCATAAGATGAAAATGCATGGTCTAAGGGGTTTCTACAATATAGTATAAGTTCTAAGTCGAAGTCTTTTTCTAATTGTTTTAGTGTTGCAAAATCTGCTAAAATTTGAGACATTATACTTTCATTTGAAAAAAGGTAATGGTTTTTAACTTTATCTTTTGTTTTCTCATAAATTGATTTATTGTATTTTCCAGGACCATTTAAATTACCACTAGTTACATATCCTTTTTTAGCTGATGCAAAAGTTTCATTCTTAGGATAACAAATATCATATTCTTCCAACAAATCAGTATTAAGAGCTAAAAGACTTTGTATAGCAGATGTTCCTGTTTTCCCGTGGCCGATATGTAAAGTTAATTTCACGACAATTCCTTTTCTTTTCTTTTTTCTCTTAGTATTTTTTTATACTCTTCAAACTTTTGTTCGATTACAGGCCCTTCTTGTCTTAAAGCATGTGCTTGCTTCATAATCTTGTATGCTGTTTCAATATCACCTGTCTGTTCAAATGTAAAAGCTACTTCTCTTAAAATGTCAGCTGATTCAAAATTACTTCCTAGCTCTGTTTTTATAGACATAAATATACCACTGTTGTTAACTTTCATTTCATCTACCTTATAAGGTGAAAATTTAATGTTTTTATTAGTAATTTGAATTAATAAAGGCATAATAAAATTAGTAGCTTCTACAAAAACTTTTGTTCTTGTATTTTTATTAATGATAAAATTGATTAATTGATTAATTACATCTTGATTAATTTTATGAATACTTTGTAAAATATGTATAGCTACCTCTTTTGTTAGACCTTCGTATGGCTTCCACTCTTTATTATTTTCAATAGTTTCATAAAAAAGATTTTCATCTTCTCTGTTTAGGTATTCTTTAGCAATTAATCTATTTCCATTTTTATAGCTTTCAAGAAACTGTTTTGATTCATCAGGAGAAAGTAAATTTTGTTCTCTAAATATAGATACATTATTTGTATCTATTTCACTCTTAACAATTAAACCTTTAATGTTTTTTTTAAGTATCATTGGTAAGTCTAGTTGATTAATATATCTAACTATCTCTAACTTATCTCTTGTCAAGGATGGATTTACAACTCCTTTTTCAATCTTATACTCATCTGTTAACTCTAGATCTAAGATATCAAAAAAGTCAGCAAATATTGAACCATCTTTAAATTGTTCCTTTTCATAAGCTTTAACAACTATACCAGCACTTGGAAAATGTTTTTCAAGTTGCTTCAGAAAACCATAATAGTCATAATTGTAATGGTTGTCTTCTTGAATACTTTTATAAAAATCTGATCCTTTTACAATCTGATTATATACTGATTGTTTCATTAAGTCTTGTCTTTTAAAATATATAATAAATTTAATATTAAAACAGTTCAGCTTTTCCTTAACGGTATCACTAATTTGTAAAATTTTATGATAAAAATCTTCACTTGAAATCAAATAGTTTTTATTGCAATCAAAAGTAATAGTGTCCCAGCTATCCTGATTTATTAGGAACCCTTGATTATGTTCAATTTCATGGTACCAATCATAATGAATATTTTTTTCTTTTAATATTTCTCTATTGGTAACAAAGTATTTTTGTAAAGCTGTTGTCCCTGTTTTATGTGTTCCAATATGAAAATAAATTGTTTTTTTATTACTCATTTCTATCCTTTAAATTTTATACCCACTTCTGCCAATAACAGAAGCTTCATTTAAAAGAACTTGATTCTCAAGTTCTTCACCACTAATACCATTTTTCACACTAAACTGCTTATCATTATTATTCATAGCATTTTTAGTCGCTTTT
>JAYEIM010000108.1:0-2906 GCA_034660095.1 Campylobacterota bacterium
ACAAAATACATAAGTTATGATATAGTAAGTGTATATTAAGCAAAAAGACAACAATACACTATTCATATAAAGCCTACAAACAAGGGAAATATAAAAACAACATGGCACTAATAGACCTACAAAAAAGTTTAATACATTTTCTCACAAAACCCTTTACTAAAGGGTTTCTCTAATTTCATCTAATAAATAGACAAAACAAGTATATACAATACGACATAAGTATGATATACATTTAAGTTTTCTTTAAAAAAGGAAAACAATAAATGAAATATGGATATTATTTTAAAAACAGTTATTATTTTAGAAAAATGATAACAAAAAAATATATGATTGATAGAAATTCTAATCTAATCTACAGAAGAAGCTTAAGAAAATGTGTTAATCCATTATTCTACTCTTTTTTAGAAAACAATAAAGAGGAATTAGCTAAACTTCTTACTTATATAAATAGAAATTTAACAACTAGACTAAAAGAAGTAAAAATGACTACAAATGACATTAGTGATTATGTTTATGAAATATGTGAAACATATAGAGAAGAAGCAAAAATTGAAAACTCTATATTAGAGCAAAAAAGAATAGATAGTATTGAATATATTGATGAACAAGGTTTACATCAAGGTTATTTATTACAATCAATTACAAAAAGATATAAAGAACTAGACTTACAATATAAAAATTTAAATGATACAGAAAAAACTCAAAGACTAGGAACTGAAATATTAAAACACTCAAACATTAGTGTTGATGATGTATTAAAAATACCGGCAGAAAACTTAATAACATTTTATGAAATGTTAATTAAATCAGAACGTGATGTTTTAAAAAATGATATTAAATTATATATCAAAAGAAATTTAATTGATTTTATGCCACTAGTTGCTTTACATATTATTGAAGAAGCAGTAAAAGTTGAAGAAGCATTTTATAAGTATTTAGAACTTGTTGAAAATAATGAATATCAAAATGATTATCTTGATTTAGTAAAAAATAATAATATCAGAGGTAATATTAAAGATTCAACACCTGCAATAAATGAGAAAGATTTTATGGCTAAAGTTATGTTAGCTATAGAAGAAAAAAATAAAGATACTGGGTTAGAATCTCAGCTTAATATTGATGCAATATTTGAAGAGTATTTAAAAATTAAACTTCCATCGGAAGATAGAGCAAATCAAATGAGGTCTGCAGTAGTTCCTTTTAAAGATTATTTAAGTGGATATGGTTCTAATTATCCTGCAAAATCAATTAATGATTTAACAGAAAAGGATATTATTGAATTTGGAAAACTACTTGCTGATGCAAGACCAAAAGTAAAAAATGAAGAGATAAATTTATTTGAATTAGTATTAGACAGGAGAGAAACAAATAAAAAGAGATATGCTGATAATACAGCTTCTACTATGGAAGCAAATTTAACTCTCTTTTGGAAATTTATTGCAAAACATATAAATAAGAATTTAGACTCTACTTTATTTGATAATTTGAATTTTGTAAATAATATAAATGATTTAAAATCAGATCGTGATGAATTTGATACACCCTTGAGAGCGTTTACATCTAAAGAGCTTCAAAAACTTATTAACATTGAATTAAATGACAATAAAATAAAAAAAATGTTAAGAGATTCTCCTCGAAATTTTTATACTTTTCCAATGCAATTATTTTTTGGAATGAGAATAAATGAAATAGCATTATTGAGAATTAGTGATTTTAGAGTTCAAGAAAAAGATGGTAAAAAATATTATTACATTTGGTTAAATGAGAATGGATTAACAGCCTATAATGAGCCAAAGAAAATAAAAAATAAAAATGCTCATAGAAATATACCTATTTCTGAACTGTTGATTGATTTAGGATTATTTAATTATATTGAAAAGAGAAGAAATCAAGAAAAGGAATGGCTGTTTGATCTTCCAAAATCAGGTTATGGCTCAATTCTTACATACTATTCAAGAGTATTTAAAGACATTTTTCCTTATGCTATTCAATCAATTAAAATCTCAAATCCTGATATTAAAAATAAGGTTCAATCAAAATCATTTAGGAAAAACTTTTCTGAATACCTATTTTCTGAAAATAGAACTGAATTTGACACTACAGAAAATAAAAAAAGATTAATGGGGCATAGTTTATCGACAACAGGTACTTATCTTGGACGAGGAGAGCCTTACAAATTAAAAATGATAATAGATGCTATAGAAGATTATAATTTGGATTTCTCAACCCTCAAACAATCAATAAATGAATATTGTAAAGGAACAATCATAAGGGATTTAAACATTAAAGAGAATTATACTGATGAATGGAAAGAGAAGTCTAGGGTTAAACCCATGAAAAATAGAAAGGCTCATTAGCTATGAAGCTAACATTTGAATTGTAATAGATTTCTTTAATCTATTACAGCAATAGCTGATTATTTTCATCTTCAAAAAATTTAAAAATCTTCATATAATATCAAATATATTATATATATGTTCAGTTGGGAAATGTTGTCTTTGAAGTTCCATATTCTTTTATGATATGTTTCAGAACCACTAAGATATAGTATTTACTTTGGCTAAATTATAGTTTTTGTTTGATATATCTATATTTTAACTTATTCCAAATAATACAATAAGTTATAAAAATATATTGTAGTAATATTAAGGATTAATTACATATAATAATCACTTCAAAACAAAGGAATAATATGGGTATATGCAAAGGTTGTAAGGAAGTATTTAATACTAATGATATGGTTGATGATTATTGTGAAAGTTGTCAAGAAAATTTAGATGAAAATAACAATCCTCGGGGCAAAGCCCACTTGCTGAACGCAAGTCTTGTGTTATTGCAAAATCTTACGATTTCACATCACAAGCGAGGTATTTTAACTGAGTAGTTTTTATCAGCGACCTAAAGGT
>JAYEIM010000109.1:0-2901 GCA_034660095.1 Campylobacterota bacterium
TTTAAAATATATTTTAACTCAAATACCAATTTATAGAGATAAAAATAAAAGTCTTGAAGAGTTGTTACCTTGGAATGTTAAGCTAGATTAGATTTAGGTTATAGAGTATCAGACTTGGTGGGTACTGATAGACAATATAAGTCTATACTAAAAAGTAAACTACAAAATAATAAAAATATCAATGTATATTAGTTATAATATTTATCACTATATAAGGAAAGTAAATGGCATATCTTTTTAAATTACCTCAAATTGCTGATTTAACACCAGAGCAACAAGTAGCTCTTTCGGAAACAGATCCAATAGCATTATCTGGTGGTGCAGGAACTGGGAAAACAGTAGTTTCTCTTTGGAGACATTTACAAATGATGGAAGATCTTGGAAAATACTCTGTTTTAGTTACATATACTAAAACATTAAGATTTTATATAGAAAAAAGCTTGGACTCTATTGAAAACAAAGATATGTTTTTAAAGAAGCAAATATTACCTCCGTCAAAACAAGTTTTCAATCTTCTAAGTTTTCCTAACGGACAATGGAAGGTTTCTGAAATTATTATTGATGAAGCACAAGATTTAAAGTTTGATAAACTAAAAGAAATTTCTAATCATGCTGAGAATACATCTTATGGTGCTGATTTTAATCAGCAACTATATTCTAATACTGTAACATATGATGAGATGGAAGATTACTTCGATAATAATACTCCATATTCATTGCAACAAAATTTTAGAAACACATATCATATATTAAATTTTGTGAAAAACTTCTTACCTCAATTTTCAATTAGTCAAGATAGTTTGAATGTTCTTTTAAATGGTGATTTTGATAATAACATTGATGCAAACATAGGAAGAAAACCTGATTTATTAGTTATTAAAGATAAGGGTATTGAAATAGATAAAATAATTGAGATTATAAATGCTAATAAATCTGAAACACACAATATTTCTATTCTACTTCCATTTGGAAATAGTGGAGAAGAAAGTGTTGAGAATTATCATACATTATTATCAAAAAAAGGTATTCAATGTTCTAAGTACTATAATGAAATGAGGACAGATGTAACAAGTATTGAAAATATTCATATTACGACTTTTAAGTCTGCTAAAGGACTCGAATTTGATACTGTAATAATACCATTTTTTCATAAGTGTAAAGACTTTATAGCACGAAGTAAATATACAAGAGTAAATGAAGAAGATTATTATGTTGCCTTAACTAGAACTAAATCTAATTTATATCTACTAAGTGATAAAAATCTTGATTTTATTGACGATAATATATATAGTATGCAAGAAGTAACTGTATCAATATCAACAAATGATTCATTCAAACATTCAATACCTAATATTGATATAGATGATGATACAATGCCATTTTAAATTTATGAGGATGAAAAAGTAAAATGACAAATACATACTATTTACCTATAGCAAGAACTAGTTTATCAAACTATATCAAATATGCAATAATACTTCCAACAAGGTTTTATCCAAATAGAGTAATTGATTTACAGAGTAATATTCATGATTACATATTACTATCGAAAAAACCATTTGTAAATTCTACTGATTGTGCAATAGAACTAGTTTTAACTAATAGTGAAGTTAAAAGATTAAAAAGTATAGATCAAAATAGTCATATTGTATTTCTAGATATACCTTTACCAATTTCTAGAATTAAAACAATAAATTTTATAAATAAAGATCATATGACAATAATAATTAGCCAAATTAATAAAGGAACAGGTTTTATTGATAATAAATATTTAAAACTTCATAATACTTTTGATGCTATAAATATAGATTTATCAGAATTAAATATTGATAAGTATTTATATTCTGATGAAATAAAATCTAAAATTAAGTTTTTTAATCAAATACTTGGAGGGATAGCTTTTGTTAGATATAATTTAAACAATAAATATACTAAAAACTACTTTAGTATACTTTCATATTTTAATAATGTTATAAAAAAAGAATATTTAAATAATAGTCAAGAAGAACTCAATATTCATTACAATGGTGTTTTTGACTGTAGTGGTAAATGGGAACATTTTGCTGCATTGGTTTATGAAACCATTACAGATGAAAATATAGTCAAATATGCAAATGATGAAAAAATAAATATTTCGAAAGACATAGCTGGTAATTTTGAATTTACAAAAATAGATAAGCAATCTAAAACATACATTTACTCTATATTAAATACTTACAGTACCTTTAGTCATACTAGAAAATCGATTGATGATTTAATTAGTGATTTTTTAATAGAAAAGATACCAAAAGAAAAGCAAGAGGGGATATCGTTATTAATTGGAATAAATAATGGTTACTCATCTTTATATAATAGATATAAAGAAAAAACTGTAAAGTTTATGATGGATTCATTATTAGATTTATATACTGTAGAGTCAGTTTTTCAGTATGCAATAAATGATATAAAAACAATGGATAAATTCCAATATTTAAATAATATAATCAAAAAGGAAAGTATTTTTAATTATGATTATGATACATATCATATACTAGATGAAACAATTGTTACAAATAAAAAGTCAGTATTATCTGCAATTGAAGATAAAGTAAGTGAGGGATGGTTTCCTAAGAATATTTTTGATAAATTAAAAATATTTATTGAAGAAATTGTAAAAAAAAAAGATGATCAAAATCAAGAATTAAAAGATGAAATTAAAAAAGAACAACAATCTAGTAAAGAGATAGAAAATAAAAATACTGAACTTCTAAAACAAAAAGATGATGAAATTGCAGTAATTCAAAAAAGAATTGTAGATGCAGAACATTATTATAAACAACAAAAAAGTGAAATAAAAAACCTTAATTTACAAATAGACACTTTAAAAGTACAAAAAGAAGCAAAAAACAAACCTATATCTAA
>JAYEIM010000110.1:0-2901 GCA_034660095.1 Campylobacterota bacterium
TTTTTCTTCTCTTTTAAAATAAATAAAAATAGAAAACATTCCATCTAGTTCTTTTAAAAAAGCCTTAAAAGATTTATATTCTAATCTACTTTCAATAAATTCCTTTTGGTTATCAAATGCTTCTATATCAAATAAAAAACCTTCAAATATACAAATATACTCTTTCGTCTCGAGAATGAATCGCTCACCATCAAATTTATCTATATATTTTCTTCCATATGTAATGTCATCACAAGTACTTGATTGATATGCTAAATTGTTTTCTTTTTTAAATTGAAAGTTATTTAAATTAACCCCTCCAAATATTCCAGCCACATTGTCTCCTTATTTTGCTTTTACATAAAATCTATTTATTTCAAATAAACTATGATCTATGTGTATATGTTTTACTTCTGGTATCAAAGTATTAGTTAAAAAATCAAGCTTTAAATTTGTTTTTTCATTTTCAAGCTTATTAGGGATTGGTAACACTCTTACTCCTAGTGGTTTGTTTAACTTAATTGATGTTGTAGCTACATCTAAAATCATAGAGGCTATTTCTTCTGATAAAGAATTTCCAGGTAATGGAACCATATCTAAACCACAACCACAAACAGTTGAATATAAAATTATTGAATCTATTGAGAAATTCTTTTTATCATGAGCTTCACACATTAAATGATCTTCTAGCAAAGAATACATTACTCCATTAAATCCAATTGCTTTTATTCCAGATACTTGTATTGCTTCTTTTAAGATTGAAGTTAAATAAGAAGTTAAAAATTGAGTACCATTTGATCCAAAATTATCAAGTCCAAGTAAATTTAAAATCTCTATAACACTAATATTCTCATCAGGATATGGAGATAATGAAATATCTTGCCCGTTATATTGAATATTTTCATTATCCATAATACTGCTAGCAATACTGTCATATAACTTTAAATCAAGCATCATAGACTGAATGATATCTTCTTTTAATTGGACATAATCATGATTAAATTTTTCCTTAATAGTCTTTACTACACTTTTTGTTGTTTCCACTGCTATCGAAAAACTATCAATAGTATTAGAATAAGAAAAAGGGAAAAACGGTGTATTAGGTTGAATATTAAGTGAAACACCGAAACGAAAATTATCTATACCATTTTCAGAAATTTTAGATACTTTGTTGATTGTCTGGGCTGCTTTATATGCAGCATAATTATTAATATAGTTACTAGCAATAATTAAATTTACAAATGCATTTTCATACTCTTTTAATATCTCTAAACTTAATTCACAAACTTGGTTAACATATTCTTTTGTGCTATCAATCAAATCAAATGATATATTAAACCATCTCAGTCCAAGTCTTTGTGTGAATAATGACAATGAAGCTATTTTATTTAAAAGAATTTCATTTTGAGAATATTGCAATTCCTTTATGCTTATGATATTAAATCTAATTGTTCTTATTTCTATATTCTCTTTACAATACTCTTCTTTTATTTTATTAATATTTTTTTCAACATATTCTAAGTATGTTTTACTTTCTATATTATTTAAATCAATAGTATATGTAATACTTCGTATAACCATATTTTCTTTACTCATTATTTCTAACATCCTTTTTAACTAAACTAAAATACCAACTTAAACTATATAAAATAACACAACTACTAAAAATACTTAGTGCAAGTAGAGTATTTTCAACACTAGCTAAACTTCCAAATAATACTAAAATTAATAGTTTTACAACAATGCTAATAACTTCTATTGTTAAAGCTTTTCTTTGTTGATTGTAAATATGAGCAATAGTTGACAAAGGAGCACCAATAAATATAAGTAATATCCAAGGACTTAATATTTGTATGTAATCTCCAGCTTCTCTCCACTCACTTCCAAATACAAAAGCAAAAATATCATCTGCAAATATAAAAAATGGAATCATTGCTATTGCAACTAATGATAATTTTTTTAGCATAGTTTTATAAATAGTTAGTATTTCATTTCCTTTTGCATACTCTTCTGCCATCTTTTGACCCAATACATTAAAAATAGATGCTGATAAAAGTCCTAACGGTGCTTGTACTATTTTAAGTCCGAAAGCATAAAGCCCTAAAGTGGCATTGCCATAAAATATTGGTATCAAAAATATTGGTGCATTGGCTGATACTGTGTTGAGCATGGCATGTGGCATATTATATTTTGGAAAGTTGATATACTTTTTAGCTAGAATTTTCATTTTAGATTTTGATATTATAAAAGCTTTTTTCTGAAATGATTTAATATTTATGTAAAGCATAGTGAGATTTGAAACTAAATATCCTAAAACGAATCCCCAAATAAGACCTGTTTTTATAGAAAATAAAATCATAAAAAAAACACTTACTATTGATTCTATAGTAGTTTTTATAAGCCTTTGATATGACATAAGTTTATAGTTTTTTACTCTATTGTTATACTTATCAAAAGTGTTATTTAGCCCTATAAATAATACTGTAAAAGGAAGTAAATAATAAATAGCATCTATAGAATAAAAAGTATCAATTAGCACTACTGATGAGATATAAATTATTGAGCTTATTAAAGCTATAATTCCAGAAAATATTAAAAGTTGATATGCAAAAGTATCTTTTTTAGGAAGTATCAAAGACATTTCATACTTACCAGTTGATACTACTGCCATAATACTTACTATACTTATAAAAAGTGCAAATATCCCAAAATCCTCAGGTGTATAAATCCTAGTTAAAATTGGACTTATAGCTATAGGTATAGCTTGTGCTATAGTAGTACCTGTCATAAGAGTTAGGACATTTCTGCTAAATTCTGATTTTGGTTTTAGTTTACTTAGCATTTAGTTCTCTATCTGCTTAATACTTACATCTACTAAGAGTATTTTCATCTGTTTTATTGCTATTTCATTTAATTTTTCTA
>JAYEIM010000111.1:0-2896 GCA_034660095.1 Campylobacterota bacterium
TCTTCATTTGGATGATTTCTTACAACTAATTGCCAATCTTTATCTTTAAATATCTCAAATAACTTTTCTTCTATCTCTAATGGTAAGTTTGGATTACCTTTGGTATCAAACTCTGCAAAATACTCAGGCTCTTTTTGTGAAGCCCATAGTACTCTGTAAGTATCTTTATTGTTTTTTCCATCATTGTTGTTTACCAATTCATCAAATACTGTATTTCCTGTAACTACTATATCATCTTCATCTCTACCATTTTCTACTAAGTAAGATTTAACATCATCAGAAAAAACACAAATTTTAGAAGCAAAATCATTATCTTTAAACCAATCAACACATCGTATGGCAAATAAATCTATCAATGCTATACTTCTTATATTTAATTTACTTGCAGCTTGAACAATACACTTTTCACTTCGTGGAGAGTTTGTAGAGATTACTAAATCAGGCTTAATACTTTCTAGTACATATTGCATACTTTTTATAGGATTAAATATCTGTCTGTTTGATTTACTATATAATTCTTGGGCTTGTTTTTCTCCATATTTTTCAACAAGTTCTAAATAGTTTTGACCTAAATATGCTATGCTCTCTTCATCATTTAGTTTAATGGTATCCAACTCTTTAACTAACTCTTTGCCATATTCTTGCACTTCATCACTATAAAAAAAATCTTTATATGTATAATATTTAAAATTTGTTTGTTTTAGTTTATCTATAGCAGTCGTTAAAGCAAAAAACACTACTTCATATTTTAGCTCTCTTAATCTCTTTGCAATAGGTAAAAGCATATTAACATGCCCACCACCATAACTAACTAATAATATTTTTTTCACGATTTAACTCCAATTTATAATTTCTATTCTTTTTATATTGTCTAAACAAATAGTCATGAAATAATACAACTATAGAAAACAATAAAGAATAAATCATTAGTCCTTCAAATAATAAACTAAAAGTCAGTAAAAGTAAAATAACCAGTGACAATACTTTTTTAGTAAATAAAAATAATAAAATAGATAGAAATACTTCAAATCCTGTAATCACTAATCGTATATAATTATTTGTTTCATAAGCCTCATATATTAAACTTCTTTCAAATATATTATTCATTATGATAATTAAGTCATTAATATTTATTAGACCGAGAGCATCTAATATTGATAGTTCAACCACTCCACCGAATGAATCTTGATTAAGAAAAAATAACAATTTATGTGCTATCGGTCCACTAAGTAATAGCACTAATAATATAATACTTAAATTTATAAATTTATTGTATTTTTTAGAACTAATCAATGTTTTTTTATAAAACAAAACTATCATAAGCCACAATAAGAATGTACCCGAACTTAAAAATGAATATAGAAATGATATAAATATATATTTTTTAGATAAATGAATATACTTTATATGAATTATTAACATATATATAGAAACTGAAACAAGTACTGTTCTATAACTAAAAAATAATGACATATATATTAATAATATAGAAAAGTATCTAATATGAATAGGTAGTTTAGTAAAAAATAATATTGGTGATAAGTATAATATCAATGTAAAGTACTCAAGTATATTTGGTAATTGCATATGTTTAATTTGAAAAAAAGGGTATATAGTGTAATACCTAATACTATAAAATAAATTTAATATTCCTAAATCTCTTTGATTATAAATATTCTGCATTTGTCCATAAAATTTATCTACTTCACTATCAAACATACTTCTATTTAAAATATAACTTATAACTATGAACAGAAGTATATTTGCAATTATCCATATTGTATACTTTTTATTGATTCTCATTATCTACAATAACTTATTTACAAACTCTCTAACTGCACCATCACCACCATTTTTAGACAGTTTAATTATTTTATCGATATTTTTTATCTCTTCAAGTGAATTATTAGGACAAGCACACAGACCTACACTTTCAAGAAGCTCTTTACAGTTAATATCATCCCCTATATATGCTACTTCGTCAAGAGCTATATTTTCTTTTTTGCATATCTCTTTGGCAATATCCAATTTACCTTTATGTTCTAGTCCTTGATAAAGATAATCTACTTTCATCTTTTTAGCTCTATTTTCTACTATCTTCGTATTTTCACTTGTGATAATACCTGTCTTGATACCAGCTTTTCTTAAAAGTTCAAAACCTTTTCCATCATGAGTATTAAACTTTTTGAACTCGTCACCATTTTCACCGTAGTACATACCTGCATCTGTAAGAGTTCCATCTACATCTGATAAAAATAGTTTGATAGTTGATTTTGGTCTTTTTGAAAGAATATGCTTTTTCATAAGTTGTTCTTTGATTATCCAGTCATCTTCTTCATCTATCTCTACAGATGTAAACTCTTCCATCTCATATATTGCTATCTTTCCACTTAAACGATTTTTATCTTTTTTTATATTAGATACACTATTTATATAAAAAGCACCATTTTCCATAAGCATACCGTCAAAATCTTGTCTTCTTGGTCTATTAGCATAATCATAGTTTAGTGGTGTACCATTATCATTCCAATAAAATCTTTTGGTTCTTACACAAGTAAGAAGTGAGTCGGCATTTTCATTTTTCATTTTTTCTAAAGCCTCATCAAAATCTGTAGTTTGCGTAAGTGGTGAAGTAGCTTGAACCAATAAAAACAAATCATCATCATTAAAACTATTTTTATCTATAAACTCTAACATTACAGATTCAGTACTTGCTGTATCATTTGCATTTTGTGAATCTCTGTCATAAACTTTGACTTTAGAAAAATCAAAACTATTTACAGTGTCTTTTATCTCTTCACAATCAGTAGCTACAAATATTTCATCAATATTTGTAGAATTCTGTAATGCTTCAAGATTCCAATAAACCAATGGTTTGCCACAAAACTCTTTTATA
>JAYEIM010000112.1:0-2890 GCA_034660095.1 Campylobacterota bacterium
TGCTGTTTTGGATTTAAGACAGAATCCAAACAAAATTTCCTCTTTTATTTCAAATCGTATAGATAAATAAAAAAGGAATTTTATTTGTTTAATAAATCAGTATTATTAATAATGTCAATAGCAACTTTAAACGCCACCACAATATCAGGCACAGCATACGCAGATCTAGAAAAAGACTCTAAAAAAGATTATAGAAGGAAAAGCTTATGTTAAAAAACATGTTAAGTTATAAAGATACAAAAAGAAATGATAAATGTCCATGCGGAAGTGGAATAATTTTTAAAAACTGCTGTATGTTAGAGTATAGAGAGGCTAAGAAAAAAGGTGGAAGCGGTGGTGTGAAAATTACATCTTTTAGTCCGTTACCACCATTAGATAACGAAACTCAAGAATATTTTCCTAAGCTCTATATAGAGTTGATGATATTTTCAAACCAATATAGAAATAATTCTGAATTTGTAACAATAGAAGATGAAAAACAAAATATGCAATCTTTTATACAAGAGGAGAGAATCTATTTTTATAAAAATGCACATAAGATTATAGATAAATTTATATTAGATAAAAATCCAACAAAAGATCAATTAGAAATTTTAGAAGCATTAAAAGATGCTAAACTTGACCAATATTTTTTACTATCTTTTAGTGATAAAAATGCAGTTATAATGGCAAAGAATGAAAAAGTATATAATATTCAAGCATTAAATTCATCTTTTAATGAGATATTTAATCTAAAAAAAAGATACTTAGGTATAAATACAGCTTTGATACCATATAAAAATAGATACATATCAGATGGGATATATGAAGCTTTTGATACAACAAAAGATATGGATGAGTGGTTTGATAATTTGCCATATACTAATCCATCAATACATTATAATAAAAAAAATAAAGTTATAAATATACCACTAGTTATAAATTTTGCAATACAGTGCCAATCTGAAAAATTTGAGCTTATGGAGGATATTATACTACGAAATATTCCAGAAGATTTTACAAAAAGTTTTATAGAGTTATTTAAAAATAAGTTTTCTTATAAAGTGCAGCTTATATCATCATTTTTAAGGTCTACAAATATTGCTACAGATTTAAACTGTGAAGAGGGGGACCAGACTTTTTCTTATATAATAGGTGGAACTCCAACAACAAATTTTGAGATAAATGGAGATAACGATATCATACCTTATGATATTTTAAAAAATTATTATTCACAAAAACCGTTGTCTAAAAGTGCAAGTTCATCAGTATATGACAATATACAAAAGAATAAAAAATCACTATTTAAGGATTTACAAAGTCAAGCATCATTTTATACAATGCTAGGTATGATTCATATAGATAGTGATGATGAGGAAAATATTGTAGAGTTTTTGAAAACATTTCAACAGGTAAAACAGAAGAAAAAGATAAAATTAGGTATTGATAATTTGTTCGATGATTTAAGTGTTGAGGCTGGATTTGATATATCTGCTATTTTTTTAGGTTTAGGTATAAATTTAGATTTTATTTATCATGATATAGATAAATATAGAGATTATGCAAAGAAAAATAATATTTTAACCAATAATGATTTTAAAAAATATGGGGTGAAATAGTGTATAATACAAAGAAGGATAAAAAATGTTAGCAACACAAACAATTTATAATGAAGCACTAACAATGCAACCAATTGAAAAAGCACAACTTATTGATCAACTTATACTAAGTTTGGATGTACCAAATCAAACTATTAAAGAACAATGGAACAAAGAAGCTGAAAGTAGAGTTTCGGCTTATAAAAATAACCAGCTAAAAACTGTACCGATGGAAGATGTATTTAATAAATATGAAATTTGAATTTTTAGATATTGCTCAAATTGAACTTGATGAGTCATTTGAATATTATGAACTTCAACAATCAAAGTTGGGATACAGATTTGTATACGAAGTTAGAAACTCTATAGAAAGAATATCTTATTTTCCAGTAGCTTGGCAACAAATAACAAAAAATACACGAAGATGCTTGGTCAAAAACTTCCCTTATGGAGTGATATATCAAATATTAGAAAATAAGATATTGATAGTTGCTATAGCTAATTTACATCGCAAACCTGATTATTGGAAAGATAGAATATGAATCTAATTAATATAACTAAAAAACAAATATGGATGATATTGTTATTTAGTATGATAACTTTACAAGCAACAACTATAACAGGCACAGCATACGCTAGTATTGAAAAAGACTCAAAAAAAGAGGCTTTATCTGATCTATCAAACAAAATATCTGTAAATGTAAAAAGTGACTTTAAAACTATCACTAAATCATTTGGTAAAAATTATGAAAAATCAAATGAGAAGTTAGTACATCTCTCTTCAAATCTTCCTATTTTAGGTGCTGATTTTAAAAACAATTTTGGTAATACACTTATAAAAACAACAGCTACAATATCAAGTGAAGTTTCACTAAAAGTATATATAGTCCAATTAAAAAGACTAAAGAAAAATATATCTCATAGTATGCTTGAACTAGAAAATAGTACAAATCCTGACATAAAATATAGCATTTTAAATCAACTACTTAATGATATAGAGAATTTTAATAAACATAAAATAGTTGCATTGATACTAAAGGGTGTTAACTTACCTACATTAGGTATCACAAAAAGTGAAATCAATAGTAAACTTTTAAAATATATCCAAAAAGCACCAAGCATCAAAATAGCAAGTGAGATCTTGTCAAAAGATATAGATGTAAAAAATATCTATATAAGTGCAATTAAACCAAATGGAAGTAGTGAAGTTACTCAATTTGCAAAAATACTAAAAGATAATCTATCAACAAAACTAAACACTACAAAGTATTCATCAGATGCAAAATATTTTTTAAGGGGTGATTATGAGATAC
>JAYEIM010000113.1:0-2885 GCA_034660095.1 Campylobacterota bacterium
ATTTTGATGAGATTCTGGAGTCTATAGAGTGTAATTTCTGACAAGATGCAAAGATAGACATTAATACTGTCATATATGAAGTTTTAAATACTATAGCCTATAGGTTTATATCTGATAACTCTTCCCTATTTGAAAACGAATCTGACGAGTTTGAAGTTTACACTAACTATATGGATTCTCATATATATTTTACATCGGAAAAAGTTCAAAGTGAGTTTGAGAAATTCTATTAGAGTTTCTCAATAATACTTTTTCCCTATTTTCTTTAAGTTTTTCTTGAAATTTAATGCTATGTTAATACAATATATTTAAACTTCTGCAACTTTTGTGCATCGCAAAAAAGTTGACATTCAATATCTTATTTTATGGCTAACTTAAGCCAAAAAATGAGGTATTTTTTTGCTAAATAGATCAATATGTGTTTCAATGATTATGTCGCGACACATTTATATATTTAAAATAGAAAGTATCATGAAACTATTTAACACTCTACTTGAGATTAAAACAGGTAAAAAGAACTTACCTTTAAAAGCTATATTTATTGAAAATGCTTTTATTTGAAATAAATGAAGCTATTTTATCTATCATTACGAGATAAACAATAATACTTTTTATATCAATGATTTAGAATACCCTTGAAGTGAAAATAGAATAGATGCTATTAGTATCATAGAGCATATAGCTACTAAAGCATACAGACAAGAGATAAACTCTTATTGATGAATGATTAAAAAGGTTTTACAATATGATAAACCTAAAATTTACTGTTTTTATAGACAAAGTTCATGATTACTCATCATGGATAAGATGAACCTAAAGGTAGTCAGATGAAAAAAATGAAACATACTTAGGTTCAAAAATCCTACATGGAATATCCATGATAGTAATTATGTTAAAGTACATAAATTAAAAAAGAATCTGTTAAAATATTACTCAAAAAAAGATATGGAATAATTATGCACTCTTACCTTGGGTTATCGTATATTATCAAAAGATTGATCATTGGTAGTTTAGGACTGTTTGCTTTACTTCTGTTTGTAACTGATATTACTTGGGACGATGGAGTAGGCCATTTACATGACTTTGCAGTACCCTTGATTGTAGCTGTAGGGGTAAATATATTTCTACCAAAAATTGGTAGAGAAAATTTAATTACTCCACTTGGATTAATCATGCTTTTCTTCTTCTTAGGAGCGGAGCAAGGTGCGACTTTACACACTTTTATGATGGGTTCAAGTTCAATGATTTTACTCTTAAACTCCATTCGACCTTGGCATACTTAAATCTTGTTCTTAAGAGTTCTTAAGAACCTATATAGTGATTAAAAATCACTAGCAAGTTTGCATATGCTTAAGAATTCTAAAGAATCTTAATCAATGCAACTTGTTCAGGGAAATTAAGACTCCGTCCTATCCCTAAAAACCCTTAACCTAAAATTAATGATAATATTATTATGTTATAATACTTGTCAATTGACAAGGATATATAACCATGAATAAAAACGATATTGTTGATTATTTAAAACAACAACAACCTTATTTTCATAATACCTTTGGTATAAATTTTATTGGTTTATTTGGTTCATTTTCTCGTGGAGATGAAACCAAAGATAGTGATATTGATATACTTTATACGATTGATAAAGGTAAAAAATTATCAATGTTCAAGTATCTCAAAATAGCTTCTCAACTAGAGGAATTTTTTCATAAAAAAATTGACCTAGTAAGAATAGACACTCTTAAACCAAAAGTTAAAGAGTATGTAGATAGAGATTTGATATATGTTTAAAAGCAACAGGGATTATAAACTCTATCTTGAAGATATTTCTACTGAGTGTAAGAACATAAAAACATTTACTAAAGATGTTACTTATGCAGAGTTTACAGAAAATCTTGAAAAAGTATATGCAGTTGTAAAAGCTTTTGAAAATATTGGCGAAGCTGTAAAAAATATTCCAAAAGAGATAACAGAAAAATACTCTGAAATCCCTTGGAGTGAAATAGCTAAAATGAGAGATGTTTTAACTCATCACTACTTCGGTGTAGATGATAAAGTCTTATGGGACACCTTGGATGAAGAATTTGATACATTTGAGAATACTGTGAATCAAATTCTAGAAGATAACTCGTAAAACTAACTATCTAATATTAGCCAACTCAGCCTGCATACTTTCAATTCCTCTATCCATAAACATTAAAATTGTAGCTGTAAGTGTTGCTTGATTAAAGAGTACCTGCATTTTCTTTAACTCATCATATCTTTGACCAGTAAATGATAACATCACTTTTTTATCTTGTTTCTCTGAATCGTCTTTTAAAGGTGGACGACCTGCTTTTCTCTCTGACATGGTAAAACCTTTTATTTTAATTATTACTTTTATTATATATTACTAAGTATTAATCCTTATTAAAAGTATAACTATTCAAATCTAATCAAATCACTTTTTCTTTATATATTCTAATTAATACTAAGTATTTATTATATTTCTATAAGCTTAATTAGTTTAAACTTACTTAAATCATACGAGGAGTTATTATGTCTAATGAAGAAAAAGTTGTATTTGATACCCTATATGCAAAGTATAAAAAGGTAGCAATTTCAAAAAAAGAGATGAGTCGTGAGACTGGGGTTAGCATATCTAGTCTAGATAGACTAAGAAGAAGCGGTTTAGGTTGTGCCTACTTAAAGCAAGGGCAAGGAGATGTTTTCTACACTCTTATTGAACTTGCTAAGTATTATTGTCAATCGACAATAAAAATGTAAGCACCAAGTAAACTCCATCTATCAAAGTAAACAGTATTTAGCTTAGTTCAACATTCCAAGGAAGTAACTCTTCAATATCTTTTCCCTCTGCTTCATAAATTGGAAGCTGAGTAAGTACATAG
>JAYEIM010000114.1:0-2884 GCA_034660095.1 Campylobacterota bacterium
TTGGGCTTTTTATTAGGTGTATTATACTGTTTTAGAGGTTTAAAGATTGTTAATATTAAGCTGGTTTAGTTAGAATATTTGTAATTTATGAGACTATGGCTAGTTTGTAATTATTTCACAGTCTCTAGGTTTTGTTAGGAGACCTACTTATGATGCTTCATTTTTTTCAATAAAATCCATTTTTTTATTTAGATCATATCTTGACTTTGCAGATTTGAAATACCCATTATGCGAGTATGTTAAATTTTTTCCTTCTAGAAATATCTTTTCTTCATCTATTATATCTTTTATAGCATTGCAAACTTCAGAATATGCTTCTTCAAAATCTTTTCCTAATTTATATATTCCATATGATATGAGCTCATCGGCATAGTTTATAAAGTCATTATCAATATTTTCATTACGTTTTCGTACAATAAATTTATATATTTCATATGATTTTAAAAGCTGGTCATAAATAGGGGAATCTTTTGATCCATTGAATAGGCTGTATAGTTTATGAGATTTGTCACTGCTAGCTTCAAATATTTCTTCGAGCAGTTTTGATTTTGAATTTTTTGCAAATTCTGGTAATTCTTGATAGCTTGCATACCAAAATTTAAAAACACTATCGCTTTGTATTGATTCATTTAATTGTTTACTTAAAGTATTCTCAAAAGTATCTCCTCGCTTTGCAAGGTAACCTATATCATGTGATTCAAAAAGTGCTTTTGTGTATTTATTGAAGTCTCTATTACTGATTTTATCTCTATAGCTTATAGGAGATTGTGTGTTTGTAGCATCAGTGATTTTATCAACAATATCTGGATCGCTTGTCTCATAGAGCCTAATTAATACATAAACCCCATCTAGCTTAGTGCGATCATCTTTGTAAATATCATAAATAACACTAGTAGTTTGTAAACCATTAACAATAACAGGATTATTAGTCTCAATTGGATAATAGCCTGCCTGCATATCATTAGGGATTTTTATTTTTTCAGATATGATAGTTATTCCATTGTTTAGAAAAGGAAAATATTCAGAATAGCTACTTTCTAGTGTTTCTTTAATATTTTTATTTGTCTTATTATATTTTAAGAAACCTCTAATATTATCACTAAAAACAGTATCTATTCTTTTATTGATTTCTTTTTCTTTATCCAATAGTTGACATAGGTCTAGTGCTTTTAATCTAAAGTTTATTGCTTTTACATTTTGTATTTGAAATGAGATTAGTGCTTGAGGATCTCTTTTTAGTGATATATTAGATTTTTCAGCCATGAAGCTGAAATCAATATTTTTACGTTTTTTATTTTCTGAAATCAAGTTGTCAATTCTGTCATATAAATCATTTATATCATAAATCTCTAGTTCATTGTTTTCCTCTTGATGTCTGTCTATTATTGCTTGGTCATTATTTTCTTTTTCTCCAGAAAAAATGAAATATAATTTAACATCTACAATTTTTCCTGAAGATACAATATTGGTGTATCGTTCTAAAAATGATGTTACTTTTGAATTTAAAGGAATATTTGTACTATTACCATAAACAAAAATATTTCTATAATCATTAACAAATTTTGAAAGTACATTATCACCTAGACCTTTTCCATTTTTCATTTGAAAAACATGCATAGTACATTCATTATCATCTTCATCAATATATATCCCATCCATACCACCGTCATGCTCTCCATTCCCGTTAACGATAGTGCTGATATTTTGAAATACTTCATCAAAGCTTTGGTCTAAAAGTGCAGTGATAGCTAAAATTTCAAAAGCAAAATTTCTTGAAAGAGAGAATTTTTTTTCTATTCGTTCTAAATAGCCATTAATAAATAATTCTTTGTTCATAAAATATTCCTAATAAGTGATTATAAGTAAAAAATAATTTTTCAAATTGTATCATATAATGTATTTGTTTAAAGTGATTATTTTCTTGTCTTCTAACGGCGAGGCTGGTGGCACGTTTAGGGCTCAGCTTCGCCGTTGTAAGTTTCCGCTCCGCGGGAACTTACAACGGTCTAGTACAAAAATATGTTCCCTGTAACTCAAACTCTTTTATATCTGATATGATACTAAAGTTTTCAACAGATTAAAATATTTTCAGTTGAGGGAACATATTTTTCTTGCTACGATTTGTTATAAGCTTTCACCATGTAAAAATCTTGGATTTAAAGATTCTTTTTTAAAATCTTTTACTTTATAAAATGGGTAAACATTGAAATCACCTTTTTTTCTGTCGTTTCTAAAATAAGCTCCAAAACTTAATATGTTTAATAAAACAGTTTTTGGAGATGTTTTTATCCATAAAAATTCTCTATCAGATTGTAAAAAAAGTATCCATCTTGCTATAATAGTTCTATTTTCTTTAGAAACACGATATTGACCAATTGCTTTATGCTCTGTCATATCATCATACAGATACCAAGAATCACGATGTAGTTCATATACTGCTACATCTTGATAGCTTAACCCTAAGTCGTCTAACTCATCATTTGTAATTTTAGCAGATACGTACCTTCGTAAGGCTAGTGCTAGTTTATCTCTTGATATTCTATCTATCATCCAAACTCCTTATAACGGTTGTCGTGAGCAATAATTTTCCCGCTAGGATAAATTATTGGTCTCCTCGTACTTGTTAGACTTCAGTATAGTATAGTCTTGTGTTAGAAACTTTCCATAAGACCATAATGCTTCATCAACTTTTTTGTGTGGTAATCCTTTAAATTCATTATAAAAATCTAAATATTTTGTTAAATATAAATCAACTTTCTTTTTATTATAGCTTGGTATTTCAATATTGTCCCATCCTTGAATATGAGCCATTGCTCTGTGAACATGTTGGTCATAGATTGGAAATAGTTTTGGATAATGACAATGAACCCAAAAAATTCTCCAT
>JAYEIM010000115.1:0-2877 GCA_034660095.1 Campylobacterota bacterium
TAAAACACAGATGAAAAATCTACATCAAAAATATAATCTGACAAATATAGCTATAGCTATTTATAAAAATAAACGACGCTCAAATCATAGAATAGAAAAACTTTTTGAATATATCTATAAATATAATTTAAAGTTTGATTTTGATATATTTAAAACCGTTATAAAAAAAGATGATGATTATATTCATAGAGTTGTGAAATTTTATGATATAGCAAAAGGAAGTTAAAATGGGTAGATTGATAATTGCATTAGTTACAGTTTTGATAATAGTTGGATTTAGTGGATGTGGAAAAACTATTAGCCAGTTAAATAAAACTAATAAATTTCAAGAATGGTTTGATACAAATGGAATAGAAGAGCAACTTCAAAACGCTTGGAATATTAAAAATGTATCTTATGGTAAAAGCGACATTAGATTTCATAACACATATAAGCTAATGAAAATAGATAAGAAAGTTTTTAATGCAGATAGTAGTTTTGGTAAAACTTTTGACTATAATAACAATGATAACAAATCTTTTTTAAATAGTGGTGTAATTCATGAGGATGATAACTATAGGTTACATTGTGAAGCAACAGGACAAAATGAATTACACATTGAAAAAAAGAAAAAAGCCAAGAAAAAGGTAATTTATACACGCTTTTTAGAATACAATAGCAAATTCTATAACTGTAAAAATGAAATGACACTTTTACCTAACAGTCATATTGTTGCTTATATGCATCATGAATATTTAGGTGGAAGTAGGCCTAATATGAGGTTTGCTTATTATATTAACTTTTATAATCTAGAAAATGATAGGTTAATAAAAAAATTAAAGCTGCCGACCTCAATTAAATCAAGTGGTTTATATTATTTAGAGGTATCTCCGGATTCTTCTTTTGTTGTATTGGCACTTTCTGGTGCCAATACATATAAAATCAATATATCTCCTTTATCTAAAAACTTTGATACTTATTTTAATAAAATGATAAAAAAAGCACAGACTCAAAATGATTTAAATCAAAGAATAAAAACATTAGATGATTTGTATCCATTTTTATCATTAACATCTCACTATGAAGATTACTACCGTGTTAAGTTTAAAACACTTATTGAAAAAAATTCCATTAAAGATTTTGAGAAATTTGTTTTAAATAAGAAAACTAATAGTGCAATAGGCGTTAAAAAAGCAAATATAAGGAAAAAAGCAACCACGAAAAGTAAAATTATTGCTACTCTTAAAAAAGGTAATAAAATTGAGATTCTAAATAGTTCTGGAAAATGGTATAGAATAAAGTTTAACAACTCTCAACTTGGATGGATTTACAGTTCCTTAGTTGATAGTGGAAGTGATCCTGTTTTTGCGAGATATAAGCCCAAGGCATTAAATTCTATAAAAAAACTAAAATATCAGCAAGCTCTATCTAGTAATAATATTAAGCTAATAAAAAGTTACTTCAAAAAATATGGGAAAGAGAAATCATTAGTATCTAAATTAATTAGTCTATATAGGAAGAAACAAAATATAAATGACTATATTAAAGCATTTAAACTATCAAAAGATTTAAGCGATTTAAAGCAAGCAAGTGAATATGCAATAACCAATCGAGAGAAACTATTAGTAGAACATTTACTTATAAAATACATGGGAGAAAGTAAAGTGGTATCTTTAAAAAATATTGATAATAATTTTAAAGTAAAGTCATCAAAATCAAATATTTCAATGTTAGCTTTTGATGCTAGTCAAAGTATTGCAAAACTTAAACCTAAATATAAAATTGCTTTTAATACATTGCCTTTTAAACTATTAGCAAATAGTTATAAAATAACTATAGATTTCCAAATAGCTGCAAAATATAAATATAAACCGATGAGTACAATTATGTGGAGGGGAAAAGATATCGTAAATAATACTACAAACTATACTAAAACCATTATATTAAAAAGAAAAGATGGATTTGAATTGACAAAAAATATTGAAGTAGGAGATTTAATAGTAAATAAAGGTTCTTCAATTTTAGGTATGGGAGAAAGTTATAAACTTTTAGAAATGAAAATGGAGGCAAAAGTTGTTTCTGTCCAAGCTAATTAAATATTCTTTTTTTATTTTATTATCAAGTAGTTTTTTACTTGGTTATGATATAGATTTTGGTGCTATAAATTCTATATCTAAGCAAGATGATGTCATTGTCAATTCACAGATAGAAGATATTGAAAAGACCTCAAATGAGGAAGAAAACAAGATGTATAATGCAAGAAAAAAAACACTTACAAAATTTCTTTCAGCAGGTTCTAGTAAGGTAACTTGTCATAGTATAGAGAATAAAGATAGAAAATATCAATGTCTTGCACAAACTAAACATAATCCAAATAAATGTTACTCAATAAATAATAAAAATAGAATGAGAATGTGTTTAGCAATTACTAAATCAAATGTAGGAGGTTGCTATTCTATAAGAAATAATAAAGATTTAATGTACTCTTGCAAAGCACAAACAAATAATGATAAAGATCAATGCTATTCAGTAAGAAATAAAGATGATAGATATGAATGCCTTGCAATAACTACTCATAATAAAAAGCAATGTCATTCAATAAAAAATAAAGATAATAGGTATGCTTGTTTAGCAGAGTTTTAAGAAGATATTCAATAAAATAAAATAGGAATTTTTACACTTTTAAAGTTTTGAACTGACTATACCTATGATGATAAGTAGAGCTATACACTAATAATTAAAAGAAAAGTGGTAAGGTAAATATAAATGACAAAATACATACTCATACTAACACTACTTTTAAGTAGTATAAATGCAAAGCTACCACAAGAGGTAATAGAAACTTTTAATACACAAAAAGAGAAGTTACTTCAACTTGAAACATCATATAAAGATTAT
>JAYEIM010000116.1:0-2875 GCA_034660095.1 Campylobacterota bacterium
GAGAAGATAAACTATATAGCTAAAACAATAAATCAAACGGTAGGAAGAATTGATGATTCACTTCAAAAAGTTACAAATGTTTTAAATGAGTATGAAAATAGTGATTTTAGAAATAGTGTTGATGAAAGTTTATTTAGAGGTGGTGAATTACAAAATCTATTAAAAGGGTTAAATAATCTTCAAGATGGAATAACGCAAAGAATAGTACAAGGTTATAGAATTGGGTTAGCTTTAGAACACGAATCATCAATACTAAAAAATGAAGCTATAAATTTATCAAAGTCAACTCAAACACAAGCTGCATCACTAGAAGAAACATCCGCAGCACTTGAACAAATTACAGCAAATATAGATGGAAATACAAAAACTGCTGTTAAAATGTCTTCATATAGTGAAGATTTAAGAATATCTGCTAATACTAGTTTAGAACACTTAAGTTCATCATCAAAAGCGATGGAAAATATTGACACTTCTACTTTAGCAGTTGATGAAGCGATAAGTTCTATTGCACAAATTGCATTTCAAACAAATATCTTATCACTTAATGCAGCAGTTGAAGCAGCAACAGCAGGTGAAGCTGGTAAAGGTTTTGCAGTAGTAGCACAAGAGGTTAGAAATCTTGCATCAAGAAGTGCCGAATCTGCTAAAATTATAGAAGATGTTGTAGGTCAATTAAAAGAACAAACACAAGTAGGAAAAAAAACCTCTTTAGATATGCAAAATGAATATCATAATTTAAATGAAAAAATCACAAAAACATTAGCACTTGTAGAAGATATAGTAACAGCTTCTAAAGAACAAGGTTTAGGGATAGAACAAATAAATAACTCTATTCAGCATATAGATCATTCAACACAAATAAACTCTAGCATAACAGATAAAGTTATGCATATTGCTATTCAAAGTTACAATATTGCAGAACAATTAGTCCAATCAAATGAAGAAGTAGAGTTTATAGGTAAAGATGATATAGAAATAAGAAAGAATAATGGAGATAACTTTACTGGAGAAAATAGAAGAGATGATGGAATCTAAGAATGAAAACAGATAACCACCATAATGATATTTTATCATTAGTTACTCATGATTTAAAATCACCCATGACAGCAGTTATGGGTGCACTTGATTTTTTATCACTTGATGACTTAACAAAAAAAGAGAAAGAACAATCTATTAAAAGTGCAAGAAAAGCTTCTAAAAGTATTTTAAAGATAATTGAAAATATTTTAATTATGGCTAAATATGAGGCTGGTAATTTAAAAATAAAAGTATCTAAAATTGATAATCTAAGTGAGCATTTTTTAGATATGAAGCAAACATTTAAATATGAAGCAAAAGTTAAAAATATAGATTTTAACTTTATTATTCCTGAAAAACTTCCTATTGTTTATTGGGATATTGATACCTTGCATTACCATTGCATAAATAATATTTTATCAAATGCTATAAAATTTACTGATGAAAATGGAACTATTACTTTTGAGGTTAAAGTAAAAGAGGAATATATTGTAATCATTATAAAAGATGATGGGATAGGTATAAAAAAAGATAAAAGAAAAACTATATTTGAAAAGTATGATACTCATGATAATCAAAAAGTATTTAAAGGTACAGGACTAGGACTTTATAATGCACATAATTTTATTAAACAACATAATGGAACTATTGAAGTTACAAATGGGATAAATCAAAAAGGCATTGGATTTAAAATAAAATTACCTATAAAATATAGAGATAACAACCTATAATTGTAACCAAACTGTTATCAACATCTATTATTATTCTTACATCAAAAATAAAAAAGGATTTCAAAATGGATAGAGCAGTTTTTATAAAAAGATTAGAGACATACCAGTGTAGTTCAGCACCAATAGATGTAATTACTAAAGCTATAGATAGGCTAAAAGAAGAATTTTATGGTTCTAATTATAATGAAAGAGATAAACAAATATTAAATCATATGATTATCTCATCTGCTGATTTAAAAGCTAGTGAACTATACTAATATATGTATAAAAAATTAAAATTAAAATATGATAATTTATTTAATAGTAAACATATAGAACAAAAAGAATACACAGACTTACTAAATAAATTTCAAGATAAATTATTAAAACTTGAAGATAAAAAAGATGATGAATCCCTAGAAGAGAAGAAAATTCTAAAAAAATTAATAAAAAAAATCAAGGACAAAAATGAGTTACTTTAAAAAAGTAAAAAAAGGCGATAAAGTTTTTGGCTTAGTATTTGGACTTGGTACAATTAGAGAGGTATTTGATGATGGACACTATAAATTAATAGCTGATTTTAATGATGACCATGAGATACCATACACAGATGATGGAATTCCAGGATGGGGTAAATTTAAAGACCAAACACTTTTTTATAAAGATGATATAGATTTAACGGATTTTGATTTTACTGCAATAGATAAGATACTTAGCCCAAAAAAAATTATTAAATATAGAGAAAAAAATAAACTTGAAGTTAGACTTCCATCTGGTATATGGCATATTTGCAATAAAAGAGTCAAAGAATATACACAAGAACTTTTAGAAAAAGAAAAATTTCATCTTTTTAGAAAAAAAGTATAATAATTTTGGTATTATTTCAATATGAATAAAAAAATTAAAAATGTACTAATATTATGTACTGGAAATAGTTGTAGAAGTATAATTGCAGAAGCTTTAATAAATAAAGAATTAGATGGAATTAAAGCGTATAGTTCAGGGGTAAAAGCTAGTGGAAAAGTAAATCCAAATGCTAAAAAAATACTTGAACAAAATGATTGCTGGAGTGATGAATATCATTCAAAAGTTATAGAAGAGGTTCTAAATATAGATTATGATTTAGTTGTAACAGTTTGTGATAATGC
>JAYEIM010000117.1:0-2873 GCA_034660095.1 Campylobacterota bacterium
CTAGAAAACTCCATCAAGGCGTTCATAAAATAATAGTGATGGATGATGACCCCGTTCGAGTAGAAAACGCCAGAAGAGATGGACTAAATTAATTGGCTAAATAGGGGATATTGAATGTATAAAAAAGATATTGATTTAATTATAGTGGATTTTAAAAATAATTGTGGGTATGGTTTATTCTATGATTTAAAAACAGATGATGCACCAGTTTTAGTAAAAAAATATTCAGATATAAATGAAATAAAATCAACAGATATAGTACTTTACTGGACTTCACATACAAACTACATCAAAGAAGATTTTGTAGTAAAAAAAAGTGTAAAATCTAAATACCATAATAGCATTGCTAAAATCTATGAAGATTTTCAAAGTTTCGAGACTAAAGAGGATTATTTAAAAAGAGCAAAAAAAGATCATAAAGATTTGAAAAATCTTTTAAATATACAAAATAAACTCAATATGAAATCTAATGTAGATGTAGAGTTACTAGAAAATATTTATAAACTACTAAAGAATAATGAATATATAAACTCAAATAATAGAAACTTAATTGAACTTCACTTATCAAATAAACTGTTTAAAACACTAGATTTAGAAAAAGTACAAAAAACTTTAAATCAAATAGTAAAACAATTATCAAAAGAGATGGGGGTTTATTTTCCCAAGATAAGTATTAAAAGTAATAAAGACTTAAAATATAAACAAGCAAATATATTTTTTGATAATATTGCTATTGATAATTTTATTATAGATGATACCTTTAACAAAAAGAATAAAGCTTATATTTATAAGCAAATAAAAGAATACGCACATATGATTATCTCTAAACAAGATATTGTCTCTTTACTTAATGAGTTATCTATAAAACATTCATATTTAGTTAATGAAGTGTTACAACT
Organism: Campylobacterota bacterium; assembly: GCA_034660095.1. Classification (GTDB taxonomy): domain Bacteria; phylum Campylobacterota; class Campylobacteria; order Campylobacterales; family Arcobacteraceae; genus JAIOSF01. Next base: position 900 of record JAYEIM010000117.1, read on the forward strand.
AACTGACTATAAAACTATTTTAAGGGTATGTCAAGATCTACTTAAAGAAAATGTACCTATTGCAAATATACGGCTTATTATAGAATCGATTGTTTCAATTGCTGAATATACAAACTCACCAGAAGTTTTACTGGAATATGTTAGAAGTAAACTATTTAGAGAAATCACTGATATATACTTAGCAAAAAAAACCAACATAGTTTCCATTGTAACATTAACTCCAGAGTATGAAACTTATATTGTAAGTAAATTAGAAGAACAAGATGGCATATCTGTATTAATACTTGATGCATCTGAAACAAACCATTTAATAAAGAGCTTACACTTAACATTTCAAAAATTAGATAGCAATACTATTTTAGTTGTTAATCCTCAAATAAGACTAAGGGTTTTTGAATTATGTGAAAAGTATGATTTAAATATTCCAGTTGTCAGCCATAATGAATTAGATATGAAAGCTAATTTTGAAATTTTAAGTGAGATTTCTGATGAAGTTGTATAGAAGAGATTGTTTGTATATTAGGCTGAATTAAAATATTTGGGAGTGTTAAAAATTAGATTTAAAATCACCGCACCAAATTCATCATAATATCTTCATCACTAGGTTGCACATACCTCATAGTAGTTTTAACATCACTATGCCCGATGAATTTACTCATAATTTTAATATTAATTCCTCTTGATACTATAAACGAATCAATAGTAAGTAAATAAATTTGTTTTATAGTTATTTGATTTAAAAAATACCCCTCAAAAAAGAGGGGTCAAAATTTATAATTTTGGGGGAGTTGGGCGTGTCAGGATGCCATGAAATAGAAATCTTTGATTTCGTAATTGAATGTGTCAATCTGACCCCGTTAGTTTGAACTGGAGTGTGTTTATATTTTTGCTAAAAGTAAATTATCTGGGAGATGATTTTTTTAGTGAAAATATGGTTTTAGAAAATAAGAAAGTGTACTAAATTGACTAAAGGGATTCCCAGAAGCCATAAATTCAGTGTTTCCTAATGCAGAGGTACAGCTATGTATAGTTCATCAAATCCGTAATAGTTTAAAATATGTAGGATCTGCTTATCAAAAACAATTTGCTGGCGAACTTAAAAAAGTTTATCAAGCTTTTAGTAAAGAAGAAGCTGAACTAGAACTGGATAAACTTGAAGAAAAGTGGGGTAAAAAATATCCTATAACGGACATTCCCACATGTAGTAAAGTAAAAACCTCGGATAATCCCTTTAAACAAGGAGATATAGCAATATTTTTAAAAGTAAAATTCCGTGCGTATATATTTTTTTATTATTAATATTTTATAAATACTTTGATATACTATTTCCTATGAAAGCCTATAAATACGCTAGTCACACGAAAAAACTACTAATTTTTTAAAGAAATACCTTAACAATGGGCTTGTTGCTGATTGTGTGTTGGGAATGTCCGCTATAATATTTGATTCTTGGAGAAATAAATGGGATAATCTATCTAATTATTTCAAGTATGCAGAACCTATTAGAAAAGTTATCTATACTACAAATATTATTGAATCAGTACATCGTCAATTTAGAACGCTAACAAAAACTAAAGGTGCGTTTCCTAACGATAATAGCTTACTCAAGTTGCTATTTGCAGGTATTCAAAATGCTGAGAAAAAATGGACTATGCCAATAAGAAATTGGAGTCTTACAATTTCGCAACTGAATATACATTTTAACCCAAATAAATCCATAGTATAAACTTCACTCTCCACTTTTAAAAAATATCAATTTTTTTCAGAAAAACAACACCAAATCAGGCTATAAGATTAAACTTCACATTTTTTGACTCCAAATTTACTGAAATACTGGTACTTTTTATCGGACATTCTCCCCACCAAATCAAGACCAGACCCTTAACCAGGGGAAATATTTAAAAAATTATTAGTTTTTCCGTAAGCACATTAATTATCATATTAAATCTTTGTAGGAAATTTTAGATTCATGAT
>JAYEIM010000118.1:0-38565 GCA_034660095.1 Campylobacterota bacterium
ATCTTTCTCTCCAACTGTAGTAGTTGATGACTGAGATTGTGTTGCTATAGCTATTGTAGGAGTAGTTGAAGTTACGGCTGTATTATTACTAACCGAAGATGTTCCTGTTCCAAGAGCATCAATCGTATATGTGATTACCACTGCATTACCATTTGCTACAACTGATTCTATTGTATTATCTGGTGCTAAATCAAGAGCATCATTTATAGAAGCAGCAACTTTAACAGCCATCTGTGCTTGTGTATCTGCTGCGGCTATTGTTGTAGGATATACTGTACCATTTATTGTAACATCAAATGCTCCACCATTTGCATCTGCATCTGCATTAAAATTTATTGTATTTACTTCTGATGAAGCTGATGTAGCTGATGCTGCAACATCACCTTTTAGTGTACCCACAAATTCTACATCACTATTACTATCAAGTGTTTTTATAACTAAACTACCATTTATATTATATGCTTTTACATAATCAGCCAATTCACCTGTAGCTGTGGTATTTGCATTTATTCCTGCAACTATATCATCAACTGTAACCGGACTTGCTATTGATAATGGAGCAGTTGGTATGATTTCATTTGTATCTAACTCTTTATTGTAAACATCTATTTGATATGTAAAATTTGACCCACCAAGTGTTATATCATCATATACATCCATCTGTTTCCCTGCAACTAAATCAGCCATAACAGCTTCTAAAGATTCGATATGACCCATACCTGTACCTTTTGTTGCTGTTTTTATACTTTCAACTACACCTTTTGATACAGAGTTACTATTGCTTGCATCTGTCCATCCAAATTCTGTAATTCTATATTGTGATCCAGGAACTAATCCCTCTAGTATAACTATCCCTTTTTCTGGAGCAGTTTGTGTATCTAAATCATATGGAGATGTATCATCTCCGGTAAGATATGAGTTGAATCCTGCTGTATCAGAAAGTACATCTGAAAACTTTTTCATTGTTGTTGCATTGTCTGTGTCAAAACTTTGTGTATATTTTACACCATCAATATGTACATATACTTCATCACCCTCTGCCAATGTTTTTGAACCTATATCAAAATTCATTAAATCACTTTGCGTTGATGATGTAGATGATAATGGTTTTGGTTCAGCTTTTGCATACTGAATTAACGCACTATTATACTCTGACATAAGTAGCTCTATATCTGATATTTTTGTTGAAGCAGATTTATATCCAGCTCCACTAAATATTGTAAGGCTATCAGATGATGCTGTTTGAGTATAATCAGTTGCTTTTGTTACAACTGTATCTATTGATGTAGCATCTCTTATAACCTGATTTCCTAAAATTTTTGTAAAATCATTTGTAAAGTAAGTTGTATTTGAATCAGTAGAGTTAATATCATCTGTTGTAACTGTTTTCATTGCCCAACCTTGAACTCTTTTTGCTCCAACATCTTCTAGCGCTCCAGATTCACCCATCCTGAAGTTACCTGCTCTAGTATAATATGTATCAAGTCCATCAGATACTTGGAAGAAGCCATTACCAGCAAGTGCCATATCATAAGAAACTCCTGTAAGTTTAAGACTCCCTTGTTTGTACATCTTCTCAACATCTTGAGATGTAACACCTTTTCCAATGCTATCTTGATACATCTGATCCGCGAAAGATACCCTTGATGCTTTGTAACCTATTGTATTAACATTTGCTATATTATTTGACTCATTGTCAAGCCCCATTTGCGATCCAGATAATCCAGAGATTCCCGTCCAAAGTGCTCCTACCATAATGATTCCTTTAAATAAAAAATACGAACATTTATAATGTCCAAATATAAATACTCATTTTAAAATAAATACTTATATCTAGCCACTTGCCAAACTAAAAAAACATTTAATTTTTTAGTTGCAAGGCAGTTTTTAACAACTCATCAGAAGTTGTAACCGATTTTGAATTTGCCTCAAATGCTTTTTGCCACACCATAAGACTAACAAGATTTTTAGACAAATCTGCTGTACTTAACTCTAAATAATTATTTACTATCTCTGCTGATTCTTCCATATAAATAGGATCTCCAGATTCAGCAGTTTTTGAATACAAATTATATCCAGCAGGAGACAACCCACTATTATTTTGAAATGAAACAGCATCTAATCTTCCTACTAGATATTTAGCATCACCATGCTCTAGATATATATTTCCATTATCATTTGAAAGGTTACCAAAAATATTTTTACTTAAACTGTTTGGATCTAATTCTAAAATACCTAAATCATAAAGATCAAGTCCTATAGTATCCAAAGTTGGTGCGGAACTTGAAACAGTTTTTGTTATAACGCTTTTTATTGATGATAACTCTGCACCATTTGCTTTTAGTAATGTATCAAGCTGATTATATATCGCATCAACTAAGTTTTGTCCACTACCCGATGCTACTACCTTATTTTCGACAAGAATTTTACTGTTGTTTTGTTTTGCATCAGTGATAGTTAGTTTTTGTCCAGCTACCATTGAGTTTATAGTTAAAAGTCCTGTTTCATCTACAAAAGAGACTACTCCTGTTGTCATATTAATTTTATCTGATAGTAGATTTAGTGTATTTTGAACACTTGTATCAAAACTTTGTTGATATCTACTTCCATCTATTTTAACTTCTACATTATATGATGAAGGGGTTATCGCTGGTATATCAAACTGCATAGTGTCTTGTTGTGTTAAAGCCTCATCACCCTCTTTTATATCTTTTGCATGTAAATTAAGTGCTACTTGATATGCTGACTTTAATCTATCTATATCATCTAAGTTAGTTGACATAGTCTTATACCCTGCACCAGTTTCTCCTGTAGAAGTTACTGTTTTTTTATAGTCACTCATAAATGTATTTACAGAAGTTACCGTTTCCTTATCTTCTGCAATTGAAGCTCCTGCTGTAATTATATGGTGAGATGGTATTGGATCACCAGATATAACAGGCATTGTTCCCATCACAAACATCTCATTTATACCCACAAGATAACTTTCATCAGATCTTCTAAAATCACCAGCTCTTGTATAGTATTGAACACTTGTGTCTTGAGGAGCTGCTATAGTAAAAAAACCTTCTCCTTGTATAGCAAAATCATAGTTTATACCTGTTTCTACTAATGCACCTTGTTCAAAACTTTTTGTAGGTTCATTCATTGATACACCTTTTCCTATATCATTTTGATACATTAAATCAGAAAAAGACACTGTATCTGATTTAAAACCTACAGTATTTACATTTGCAATATTATTTGATTCTACATCTAAAGCCTTTTGAAATGCTAAAAGTCCAGAAGTCCCTGTATATATTGAACCATTCATAATATATCCTTTATCTAACTTCTAATATATTAGCAAAAGGTATTGAGTTTGTTGCCTCAGCATATCTAGCAGATGAACCTGCAAAAATATATTTAGAAGTTATAGCTTCATCTGTTACAACTGTATTATCTTCATCTAAAATTTTTAACGAACCATCTTCATTATAGGTAAACCTTCCATTATTATCCAAAGATACTCTATACCCTGTTTGAGCATTATTTTCATATATAAAACCATCTGCATCATATAAAGTCAACTCTTCTGTTTCACTATTTACTAAACCGTCAGTTATACCAATTATCTCTCTTACATTTACATAAAGGTCATTATTTTTATTTTCCACTGTTTCTACTTTATATGATTTTAGTAATCCGCTATCATCCGTAGAACCATCTTCAACAATATGTCCTATCATATTAGCAGCAGTTGACAAAGCAGATGTTGCATAAGATGCTTGAAGAGATGTCAATGCTGCTGACATCTGTTGATTTGCTTCAATTGTTGACATTTGAAGTTGACTATCCATAAGTGCTGCACTATCCATAGGTTTAGTTGGATCTTGCATCTTCATCTCTTCTAACATCAGTGTTAAAAAATCTTCATTTGTCAACTGATCATTACTAACTGATGAAGTATAACTATTACCATCTATCCCTACATTACTACTTGTTATTACATTATCTGACATTTTCTACCCCTATACTGACTTTTCATCAAAAAAGAAATTTACAACTTTCTCTGGACTCATTGCATCTTGAACTCTTATTGCTAATTTTTCTTCAATCACAATAATATCACCTATACCAACAATTCTTTCATTAACAAAGATATCTCCACCAGCACCGGCTTGTTTATTTAAAGATATCACATCACCTTCTGCAAAATCCAAAAATTCTTTAACAGTAATATCTGTGTGTCCCAACATCACATCAACTTTTGTTTCAGTGTCAACTAAAGTTTCGTAATCGTTTGTGCTAATTTCCATAATTATATCTTTATTATCTATTTTCCATAGAGTATAACATAAAAAAGTTTATTTTATTGGATATTTTCTATAAATATAACTATATTTGATTATTTTTGTATAATAATTAAATATAGTTAACTATAGATAGTCTATATAGGAGATTGATTTTTACTAAATTACTGCATCTAAAGATTCAAGCATACTTTCTATTTTTGAATCAATATTTCCATCAAAATTACCCAAATCACTTGCTATAACTACCCCACCAGCCGTTACATTTGGATCTTCCTGTAAAGATACAAAAGAATCAAATGTTAATTGTTCTTTTAAAATAATATAATCTTTTGGATTAAGATGTATTGTAACTTTTGATGATGTTTTTATCTTATCCATCATACTATTTATAGTTTCTTTTGCAATTACTGCTGAGTTTTCACCAACCTCTATACCTATAATTTTTTGGGCTATAGATAATGATGTTTTAAGAAGTTTAGTTTCCATTTGAAATGTAGCTTGTTCAAAAAATGATGAATAGTGTTTAAGATCTTTTAATGCATCTACTAACTGCTTATCTAAATCTCTACCTTTTACACCATCACTTTCTATTAATGCAACCTTTTCTTGAATGGCAATTAATGATTGGCTTAGCTTTTGTATCTCTGTTAATACAGGATCGATATTTCCATTTATCGATTTATCATTTAACACTGCAACATTTTTCATTTGTTCATTTTGACTTGAATCATTTGAGACAAAGTTACCTAATTGATAAGGTTCAATTGTAGATTCTGATTTTATTATTTGAGATGTACTATTTACATTATTTGTAGACATTTTTATTCCTCATCTATTCTTTCTATTTCACCACTTTCAAGCAGTCTCATAGCAACTTCAAGTATTCTTCTTTGTGCCTCTTCTATATCTTTTATTTTAGTACGACCCAACATCTCAAACTCTTCATTAAATCTATCTTTAGCTCTTTGTGACATTGCAGCTTGTATTGTAGTCATATCCTCTTCTGTTGCATTTTTTAACGCAACTGTTAAATCTTCTGTTTCAACATTTCCAAGAACTTTCATAATATCATTTGTATCTAATGCCAATAAATCTTCAAATACAAACATATTCTCTTTAATTCTAGCAGCTAAAGCAGGATCTAAACCATTTATATTATCCAATATCTCTTTTGATTTATTACCCATTTTATTTAACATATCTGCAACAGTTTTTACACCACCAACTGTTACTATTGAAGCTAAAAGTGACTCTAGTTTTTTCTCTAGTACATTTGACATTGACTGTACAATTGATGGTGATACATCTTTAATAGTTGCCATCTGCATAGATATTTTAACTCTTAAAGTATCATCTAATTTTGCTAGTACTGCCGAAGCATCATCTGCTTCCATGTGAGCTAGAACAACTGCAATTGTTTGTGGCGATTCATCTTTAATAAAATCTGCAAGTTGTTTGGGGTCAATATTGTCAAGATATGCAAATGATTGTTTTGCTTCTTGAAGTCTTGCTAATTTTGCAAGAACCTTATCTGCTTCAGCTTTTCCTAATGATTTATATAAAACATCTTTAGCATAATCATATCCACCTGAACTTATATATGAACTTGATTGGATAAATAGATGAAACTCTTCTAATATCGCTAAAGATGTATCTTTATCTATAGATCTAATTTGAGAAATTGCTACAGACAAGTTTTCAACAATATCATTTGGTAAACTTTGAAATATTTTTACAGTAGCCTCTTCCCCAATTAAAACGCAGAAATGAGCTATTTTTTCAACCATAGGCATACCTAATAAAATATCATTATTTTTTTCTTTACTTGCCATTTTTTACCTTTTCCTACGATTTAAACTTTGAGTCACCCTCTTGAAGTAACATTTTTATCATTGTAGCTATATCATCTGGATTGTCAGATACTGCTTTATCAATTTGTTCAATTAAAATCTCATATTTTGCTGATTCTTCTTCACTTAGTCCATCTAAATTACTTAATATTTGACTTTTTATTTGACGCTTAAGTAATGCTTTTTCATTTACACTATCAAATTCATCAAAATCTAAATCTGAATCTAGATTTTTATTTGCATCATTCTGTGCATCATCTCCCATAAGTGCTATTTCATTATTAGCAATAAATTTTTTATAAAATACAAACAATAATATTGATGCGATTAAATATTTAATATACTCTTCATATTCTTTAACAATATTCTGTACACCTAAAATATCCATACCAGATTCATCATTAGCTGAATCTCCTGCTTTTTCTAACGCTTCCAATCCAATAAATTTAAAAGCTTTAACAGTAACACTATCTCCTCTTTGTTCTTTATAGCCAATAGCCTCTTGAACAATTGAATTTAAACCTTTTACAAATTCATCTTTATTTTCAATTTTTTCCAAAAGTGCCGAATCAAAAGTAACTGCTGCAGTTACTTTTGATATTGCAGCATATGCATTGTTTTTTTGATTTATTACTTTTTTAGATATTTCATAATTTGTTACATTTTTAGCTTCCTCTTTTGAAGCTTTTGTTGTTTTTGAATTTTTATCTTCTTCTGGATTTTCTATATTATCTTGAACCCCTGGAACTCCACCCTTTTGAGGTTCTTCAGAATCTGATTTAGATGCTAATTCAGTAGTTTGCTGACTTCTTATTGTACCCTCTGGCTCATAAATCTCTTGAAAAATCTCTTGTTTTGTAAAGTCTAACTCTATAGAAACTTTTGTTGACATTCTATCTTCACCTAAAATTGGAAGAAGTAAATCTCTAATCTTTCTTTCAAAATCATTTTCTAATTTTATTTTATATTTTTCATGCTGAATATATTTTATATTTTCAATAGCATCTGCATTATTTTCAAGTAATGAACCATTTTGATTAATAAGTTTAATATTTTCTACAGTTAACTTTGGAACAGCAGAAGCTATAAAACTTTTTATCCCTACAATTTGTCTTTGAGATAATGATGTACCCTCTCGAAGATTTAATACTGCTGATGCAGTTGGTGCTACTTTTCTTTGAGTAAATACTGATTCTTTTGGTATTCCTATTTTAACAGTAGCTAATAAAATACCACTTATAGACTCTAAAGATCTTCCTATTTCACCCTCTATTGCTCTTAAATATTTAACCTTATTTTCAAAATTGGTTGTCCCTAATGAACTTTTATCAAATATCTCCCATCCTGTGTGTTTTGCTGTTGATGCATCACTTGTTACAAGTTTTATTTTTGCTATATTTATATTTTCTTTATTTGTTTTTAAAGTAAGGTTATTTCCATTACCAATTACTAAATATGGTATTGAAGCACCATCTAGCTCATTACTTGCTAACATAACTTGCGACTTAGTTAAGCTTGTAGCTATAGTATAATTTAATTGTTCATCTTTAGATTTTATATTTGAATATATCAAAAGACCCATTAAAAATAAAAATAGTATTGAAAATCCACCTATAATTACTGCTCGTTGCCCAGAATTTAGATTATTAATAAATTTAAGTATTTGATCCATATTTGTTTATATCCTACTAATTTTTACTTGAAGCATCTATAACGCTTTTGAACCATACTGAATCTTTTTTAATAGAGTTTTGTAACGCACTAAACATAATAGAGTTTTTTGACATCTCACTCATTTGGCTATCTAGATTAACATTATTTCCATCATTTTGCTCTTTTAAACCTTGCACCTCATGCAACCTCATACTACCACCTAAGCCCTCTTCTTTAAATGAGATATGATTTACATGTGTTCTTGATAATTTTAATTTATATTCATTTTCTGATTTGTTTAATTGATCTTCAAACTTTAACTCTTTAGTTTTGTAATCAGGAGTATCAATATTTGCAATATTTGTAGATATTACTTTTTGACGCTCTCCTCTAAAATTGAGTTGTTGAAATAAAAGATCAGTGACGCTACTTGGTTGCATTACTTAATCACCTATTTATTGTTACCGATAGAATCGATAACTTTTTGGTTTATCTCATCAATTCCAGCAATTGCTTTTTGAGACTGTTCAAACTTTCTTTGTGCTTCTATCAATGTTACCATTGATTTAATTGTATTTACATTACTTTTTTCTATTGCACCTTGCACTATATGGTCATCATTATTTATGATTGTTTCAAGTTCATTTTTATCATTAAATTTATAATTATTATTTCCAATTTTATCTAAGTTTGTGAAACTTGTAGATACAACTGCTATATTAGATACAAAATTTTCATTATCTGTAAATACTTCTCTATTTTCATTGTCAAGTACAGAATATCCATTTTGTGTTATAAGTTTGTTATCAACTATTTTAAACTGACCATCTCTTGTTAATTCAATATTTCCATTAATGCTATTTTTAACTTTAAAAAACATATTATGCTGATTTAATGCAAAATCTAATTTATTACCAGTAGGTGATATTGAGCCTAAATTAACATTCATATAGTCACCATCAATTTTAGGTACCGTATTCATTATTTCACTCTCTTTTAATACAGTTTTACCTTCATTATTCGCTTTGTCTAAATAATGATTAAAAGAGCCTTCAACTAATGAATCTTCTTTAAATCCCGTTGTATTTGCATTTGCTAAGTTATTTGATATAACATCAACTCTATTTAGTTGATTTATCATATTTGCTGCTAATGGATGTGTACCTTGAGTCATTTAATTACCTTTATTTTGCGAATTCTGATATCAATGCTTCCAAATCATCACCACCTACTATATCTGATGAGTCACCTGATATATGTTGTGCAATCTGTACTTCTGGTTTAGTAGATTCATCTTCAAAAATACCATTTAAATAACTATTTAATTTTTTTATAACAGACATTACTCTCTCTATTTTTTGACGATTTATATCATGAAATTGCATCAATTCCATAGCTTCAAATACTTTATTATTTTCTGCATCAACTTTAGAAGATATCTCTTTTGATGAAGTTGATAATTCATTTGCTAACTCTAAGTTTTCATTAAATACATCTATATTTGGAAATTTCTTTGACAATGAATCTAAAAGCACCGCTTGCTTTTCAATAAATTCACCCATCTTTTTATTGTAGTTTTGAATCTCATTATTTTCATCTAAAATAAAACTCAATACATCAAATATTTGTGACGCTTTCTCTTCACTATCTTCTGCAACTTCATTAAGTTGATTTACCACTTTGTTTTCTGGTTTTGCGGGGAGTGGATATTGACTTTTTTCTATCAACTCTTCTAAGTTATCCTCAGAAGAATTATCTTGCTTAGCAGGAGTATTCTCTACATCTTCAGCGATATCTTGTAAAGATGATTCATCATCAACTATCCCATCAATCCCAGCTAAAATATCATCTAAGTTATCACTATCTACAGCATTCTCTTCTTCATTGTCATCAGAAGGTAGCTCATCATCAACTACGCCATCAATCCCAGCCAAGATATCATCAACATTTTGATTTTCATCTAATTCATCACTTTTATCTTCTTCTGAATTACTTTGCGTATCTTCTGATATCTCTTCATCTTGAGTGATATCATCTGCTCCACTCATTAATGCTTCAATCTCTTCTTGGCTCATACTCATAGCTTATCCCTTAACTAGTCCATCTAATTTTTCTTTTAAAACATCTGCACTAAAAGGCTTAACTATATAATTATTTACCCCAGCTTTTAACGCTGTAATAACTTCACCTTTACCACCCTCAGTTGTAATCATAACAATTGGTACTTTTTTATCAAGAGCTCTTATAGCTTTAACTAACTCCAAACCATTCATATTTGGCATATTCCAATCTGTTAAAACAACATCATAATTGTTTTTTTCTTTGTATAATTTTAATGCTACAACACCATCTTCTGCCTCATCAAAATCCTCTTTTGCAACGCCAAGCTGTTGAACAACATTTCCAATAATTCTTCTCATAGTTGAACTATCATCTACAATTAATATTCGCATCCCTACACCCTTTTTTATATAATAAATATCTACACATATTATACTTAAAGTTCTTTAAAACTTATCTTAAATTTAATTTTAGATATATTTAATCTAATATTCAGTAAAATATAAATAACTAAAATATTATACAAGGAATCATAATGATTAGGGGATTACATACAGCTGCTGCAGGTATGGCTGCACAACAAAAAGATATAGATGTTATTTCAAATAATATTGCAAATGTTAATACAACAGCATTTAAGCAAGATAGAACAGAATTTCAAGATTTAATGTATCAGTCATTAAACTATACAGCAGGTGTAACATCTGCTGAATCAAATAACCCTACAGGTATAGATACAGGATTAGGTGTTAGAGTTTCTGGTATTCAAAAAAACTTTATTCAAGGTGGTTTAAAAGAGACTGGTAATAGTTTTGATTTAGCAATCCAAGGTGATGGTTTCTTTCAAATAACAACTCCATCAGGAGAAACAGCATATAGTAGAAATGGTGCGTTTAAACTTGATAGTGAAGGTAGTATGGTAAATGGACAAGGTTTTAAACTTGAACCAGAAATTGTTATTCCATCTGATCTTATAAATGTTTCTGTTGCTCAAGATGGAACAGTATCAGCAGCCAATCCATCAACTGGGGAGATTACTACGCTTGGACAGATTACAATTGTTGACTTTATAAATCCTTCTGGACTTACGCCTCAAGGGGATAGTTTATACTTAGCAACTACAACTTCTGGTGATGCTATAGAGGGTACGCCTGGTTTAGAAGGTATTGGAAACATAAAACAAGGGATGCTTGAGGGTTCAAATGTACAGTTAGTTACTGAGATGGTAAACTTAATTACTGCACAAAGAGGATATGAAGCCAATTCTAAATCGATAACAACAACTGATACTATGCTTCAAACAGTAAATCAACTTAAACGATAGTTGATTTAAAATAAAGATTTATTAATGGATTTAGTTGAGTTAAAAAGAATTAGAGAATCTAAAATTTTAGAACATAAGCGTAAAAAAAGAGCTTATTATCTAAAAACTAAGATGCAAAAAAAACAATCTGCCACAAAAAAAATAAACTCCATAGATTATGAAGTTGAGCTTTTTGGTGGTAATTTTGCAGATAAGTTAAAAGAGATTGCTAAGAAACAAAAACTTCATATAGAATCTAGAGAAGATATTATAAGAAATAAAATAGAAGAATACAAAAATAAAAAACAAAAATATTATAGTGACCATAAAGAGTCAAGATTAGAATATGATAAAGTATATAGAGATAAAAAGAAAGAAAAATTAAAAGAGTATAGAAAAGAATACTATAAAAAAAATAGAGATAAAATTCTAGCACAACAAAAAGAAAATAGACTTAAAAAGAAAATGGAAAAATAACTATGGCTTACGACTTATCAATACTTATACAAGATGGCTTATGCAATACCCTAGAAAATCTTTTAGGAGCTGATACTAAGTTAAATGGTATAACAAAAGTTGATGAAAGAGACTTGCAAAATTTAGAATTATTAAAAATAGAATCAGAATTTGTATTTGAACAAATTAGTACAGTTTTTTCTTTTATTGTACCAGCATCTAGTGCTTCATTGATATTTAATATACAAATGGGAGATACTCAAACCGAACCAGCAACACATGTTGATGATGATACAACAGATGCAATTAGTGAATTTATATCTACAGTATCAGGTGGACTAACAACTGCAATAAATGGTGCAGAGATAGAAGAGTTAGGTAAAGCAAAATTTCATATAACTGGAGATGAAATACTACAAGGTGATTCAATAACTGACATTGATAATATGTATAGATTTTCTATAAATATAGATGATAATGAAATTATTATCTTTATACTATTTAATGAATCAATTTTACCATATATTTATGATATAACAATGAAACCTGTTACAGAACACAGTGAAGAGGTAGAAGAGATAAAAATAGAAGATGTAGAAGAGGAGATAATAGAAGAGAGTCTGCCCAATGATACGGAAAGTGAAAAAGAGGTGGTAACCCAAGAGTTAGAAAATGAAGGTGAGCAAAAAGAAGAGGATGAATCTGAAGATAATATAGATGACAAACCTGAAAATAAAAAATTAAAAATGCTAGTAATGGGTACAGCAGCCTTATTGGGTGTCACTATAATTGCTGGAATTATTATGTATTTTATGGGTGTTTTTGACCCTGAACCAATGCCAGTTAAAAAAGTAGAATCAAACACAACAAAAGCGACTAAAGATATAGTCAGTATTGTAAAATACAAAAGCCTAAAAAAAGTTGATTTTAAAATATCTGATATTAATACACCAAGATTAAATATTAGACTTGAAGCACTTACTAAGTATAAGATACTAACGAGTGAAGAGATAGAGGATCAAGCTTTAGCAGAAAAAAATCGTCTTTTTGAAATTGATAAAGAGAAAAAATTAATGGAATTTGCTAAAAAAAATAAAGAAGAAGTTTTAACCAATACTACAACTACACAAAAAGTTATTAAAAATAAAAGTAAAAGTGATATTGAAGATAAAAACCTTAAATTTCTTGTCACTAACAGTATAAAATATAAATTCTTTAAAGATATTATATTAAAAACAAAAACAAATCAAGCACGAATATCAATTTGTAATGATAAAGATGGAAGAACAACTATTTTTATAGGTCCATTAGAAAATAATAAATTACAACTAGAGATGAAAAATTTAATACAAGAGGGTGATAAAAATATTAAAACTACAATCTCCAATATCACACAAGAAGAGTTTGATATTAGATGTAATTTTTAATATTCTCATTTATACAGATTAATAACTGTTTTTTTGCATCAGTTATTGAATCTGTTTCTACAGTCATACCTGCTGCATTTTTGTGTCCTCCACCATTAAACATTTTTGCAATATTGGATATATCTATATCATTTTTACTTCTAAGTGAAACTCTAACTTTTTTATCTATAACTCTAAGATAACAGGCAATCTCAACTATTGCAATATTTAGAATCATATTAATAACCTCATCACACTCTTGTGTAGTTGCACCTGTTTGCTTTAACCATCCACTATCAAGATAAATTGTTGCCACCTTACCCTCATTGGATAACTCAAGCGTATTTAATATTTTAGGTAGAATTCTATACTTTGCAAGAGAATCTCTACTTAAAAGATTATTTGCAATTTTATTTGGGCTTATCCCTACTTGAATAAGTTTATTTATAATTTCAAAAGTACCTTGTGTAGTTCTAGATGTAGTAAAAGCTATATTATCATCATAAATTCCAACATATAAACATTCAGCAGTATTTTTTGATATTTTTAAATTATTGATATCAAAAAAACTATACATCACTTCAGCACAACTTCCTTTACTATCATCAACTATATTTATATCTCCAAACATTGTATTTGATTGATGGTGATCAATATTTATAACTTTAACATCTTTGTCAATTTCAATATCTACTCTTTTCTTATCTCCACAATCAACATATATAACCAAATCATAATATTTTGGCACTATATTTGTTATCTTATCAAACTTAGATAAAAAGTCTAGTGACCTTGGCAAAGTAGTTGTATTGTTAAACACTTTATGTTTTATTTTATTTTCATACATATAGTTACTTAATGATAAAGCACAAGATATTGTATCTGCGTCAGGATTTTTATGTGTTAGTATTAATATATAATGACTATTTGTAATTAATTCTAAAGAATCTTGATATTTTATATTATTTTTTTCCATTTATATATCCTAGTTCTATCAATTTATTGTATATTTTTCCAGACATTGGTCCAGCTGCACTACCACCATGACCACCATGTTCTACAAGTATAGTTATCACATATTTCGGTTTTTTATATGGAGCATATGTTGTAAGCCAAGCTTGTGATCTTTTAAAGTATTCCAATTCATGCTCCTTCATTCTCTTTTTTTCAGATTGAGGAATACCAACAACCTGTGCTGTTCCTGTTTTTGCTGCAACTACAACTTTAGATTTTATATGATGCACCGCTGTACCAAAAGGTTTATTTGCAACATGATACATCCCTTTTTGCACTAACTTTATATCTCTTCTTGAGATATTTGTATCTACACTATGAATTAAACTATCATCTTTAAGCAGATGTGGTCTTTGCATCTTATTTGTAGCCATCGCACCTGTATATCTAGCAATTTGCATAGGTGTAACACTAATAAAACCTTGTCCAATTGATGCAACTAAAGTCTCACCCATATACCATGGTAAATTCTGTGTTCGTTTTTTCCATTTTTTATCTGGGTTTATCCCTCTAAATTCATTTGGAAGATCTATCCCTGTTACTTTACCTATCCCAAACCTATCTAATGTATTATGTATATTATTTATACCTACTTTTAAACTACCTTTATAAAAAAAGTCATCACAACTCTCTCTAATTGCTTTTATAAACCCAGTATATTTATGCCCTTTCTCTTTCCAACATCTAAATTTTCTTTCCCCTAACGGCATCTCTCCTGTACAATATACATTAAATTTAGGTGAAATTTTATTTTCCAAAAAGGATATAGCAATACCCATTTTCATAACAGAACCAGGGGGATATAATCCATTAATCAATTTATTTGTAAAGGGATGATTAAAATCCTCTTGTATAATTTTCCAATCTTTATGACTTATCCCATTTACAAAAAGATTATTGTTAAATTCAGGAAAACTACCTGCTGCTAATAGTTCTCCATTATTTACATCCATAACAATGACAGCACCAGCTTTCTTACCAAATAATTTATGAATATATTTTTGCAATTCAATATCAATAGTAAGTTGAATATCTTTTTTTGTAGATTTAACTTCATCAATTATTTTAATTTTTTCATATAAAGAGTTTACTCTAATATCTTGATAACCTAAAGTACCTCTTAATATTTTGTCATAATACTTTTCAATACCACTTCTTCCTGTTTGCTCAAAATATTTACTTTGCTTATCTTTTTGAATATCTTTTTTTGTAGTCTTTCCCATATAGCCTAATATGTGTGCAGCGACATCATCATATAAATATTTTCTTCTTGTTACTGATTGTATCTCTATATTTTCATTTGAATTAAATATGGTATAGAATTTAAAAAAATCATTATATGATATATAATCAACTAATTTAACAAATTCATGTTTATATGGAGAGTCTAGCTGTTTATATTTTTTTAATAATCTTTTATATTTAAATTCTGGAAAATGTTTAACAATTAGTTTTGAAACCTCTTCAACAGTTTTGTGTTTTTCTATACTTCTTAAGTGTGGCTTCACATTTATACTAAAACCAACTTGATTAATAGCCAAATGCTTACCATTTCTATCAATAATTGAACCTCTTGAGGATACAGTATAAAATCTTTTAATATAGTTTTTTTTAGAAAGCTCTTCATAAAATTCATTTGATTTAACACTAAGATAATATACTCTTGACAGAAGTAATATTACAATTAATATTATAAATCCTATTATAAATTTGATTCTCATAATATAAATCCAATAATAAAAATATCCAAAATAAAGTTAGTTAAAAAAACAAGAAAAATATCTAAGTTTAATGTATCAAAAAACTGAATCATAATAGCTAAGCATAAATAAAAAGATAAAATAAAAGTACCATTTATCATAATTGAAGATGAAAACAGATGCTTTAATTTTGGAATAATAAAATAATATAAAAATAGAGAGATTAAACTTAAAGAAAACAATTTAAAACCTTGATTTACTTCTATAATAAGAAATATAAATATTGTAAATGAAAGGAGATAGTAATACTCTTTTTTTAGTGCATCTAAAAAAATTTTAAAAACCACCCCCACTAATAGTATAGATATAAAATATGTACTAAATATAATATTAGATAATGCAATTATTGTAAGAATAATTATATATGGTGGATTATATTTTGCTTTCAATTTTTATATCTCCTTGCTACTATCTATTAATTTACAGTCTAAAAACAGCTCTTTTGATAATTTATCAAATTCTTCACTTGAAGATTCTAAAGTTAATATAATTCTATCATTAAATACTTTATTTTTAATTTGTATATTAAACTTATTTATTAAATATTCAATTTGTGAAAGTTGAGAGTAGGATATCTCTAAACTTTTTTGTTCAAGTTTGACATAACAGTTTAGCTGCGATGATTTCAATACTAAATTTACAGCATCACTATATGCCTTTACAAGTCCTCCAGTTCCAAGCTTTATTCCGCCAAAATATCTTACAACTATAACTGCACTATTAATTATCTTTGCACCAGAAAGTACACTCAATGTTGGTCGTCCACTAGTACCCTTTGGTTCACCATCATCACTACTATTTTCAACAATTTGATCAAATTCGTTTAAGTATCTATATGCATAAACAAAGTGTCTTGCTTTTGGGTGATCTTTTCTTAATCTATTCATCATATCTTTAAAATTTGCATATGGACAAATATGTGTTATAAATTTGGATTTTTTTATCTCTAGTGTTTTAGTGAACTCTTTATTGATAAATTGCATAATATATTTTTACGATATTAAATTATTGTAAATATCTTTTATATTTTCACCAGTTAATTTAGAGATAAGTTTAGCTTTTTGTTTAGGAGGAAGTTTTAAATCAATTAGGTCATCATAAGTAATAATACCTCTGTTTTCTAACTCTTTTTGTTCAATAACTATAACCCATTCACCTTTTATTTCTGTTTTAGATATCTCTTCTAGAATATCACTTACAGTTCCTTTATATCTAGTTTGAAATTTCTTTGTAAGCTCTTTTGTTAAAAAAATAGTTCTCGTTGAATCTATTTTGTTTAACTCCTCTAATAATTTTAAAAGTCTATGTGGAGATTCATATAGTATTGCTAAGTTTTCACTGTTCATAACTTTATCTAACATATCACTTCTATTTTTACCTTTATGTGGCAAAAATCCAAAAAAAGTAAAGGAGGTTGCATTTTGAGTAAAGCCACTACTAGCATAAGCTGTTAAAATAGCATTTGCACCTGGAAGTACATCATACTCTATATTATTATTTAAACAAAAATCTACAAGGAAACTACCAGGGTCACTAACACATGGCATCCCTGCATCAGTCATATATATGCAATTTTTTATGATTAAATTACTATCATTTTGTGAGACGAACTCTTTTTCGTTGTGTGAATGTATACTGATAAATTCATAAGGGGGAAATGTTATCTCAAGTTTAGCGGATATAAGATTTAAAAGTTTTTTTGTTACTCTTGTGTCTTCACACAAAATAAGTTCCGTATCTTTTAAAACTTCAATTGTTCTAAAAGATATATCTCCTAAGTTACCTATAGGAGTTGGAACAAATGTAAGCATTATTTCATTGCGTATCTAGCTTTGAATTTTTCAATTCTACCAGCAGCATCAACAATCTTTTGCTCACCTGTAAAGAATGGATGACATTCTGAACAGATATCTATTCTCATAGATTCTTTATTTGATCTTGTTGTAAATGCATTACCGCAAGCACAAGTTACAGAACAATCTTTGTAATCTGGATGTATATCTTTTTTCATTATATTTCCTTTTCAATTTTATAGTAAAAGGGTCGCTTCTATATTTGTCGCCCTTTAAAAGTTGGGAATTATACTCAAATTAAGATAAAATTAAAATAAATCTATACTACTTTCATCCTCTTGTGAAAAAACTGCAATTTTTCCTCTACCTTTATTTTTCGCTTCATATAAAAAATTATCTGCATTTTTAAGGACTTTATTTATATCATCACTATCTTGTGGGTATAGAGATATACCTACACATATTGTTTTTTTCAATGTCTGATTTGTCTCTTTATTAACCAAAATCTCAACTTTTGAAAACTTTTCTATCATCTCTTGTGCAACATTTTCTACTAAATCAATCGATTGTGCATTTACAAGTGCTACTAAAAATTCATCTCCTGTAAGTCTAGCAACGATATCAAAATCTTTTATTTGACCATGTATAACTTTTGCAAGCTCTACTAATACTTTATCCCCAATATCATAATCAAACTCTTCTATAACCGCTTTAAATCTATCAATACCAACCATTAAAAAAGCGATATTTTTTTGTTCTAAACCATCATCTGTACCAGATAAAGATATTATTTTATTTATATGCTTAATAAGATATTTTCGATTATGAACATTTGTAACACTATCAATTGAAGATGCTTCAATATGATGTTTTTTCATAATTCCATTTTGTAAAATTGGTGAAATTTGAAAAAATGCTGCTTCTATATATGAATAATCATTATTAACAATATCATAATGTTCTTGATTTGATGCAGCAAATGAAACAACAGCATTTAGTTCTGTATGGGTATTTATGATAAAGTAAAAAGAGTACTCTCCATCAAGAAAAAATTCTCCACCTTTTTTAAGTATCTCAGTGGTTAAGTTTTTTTCCATATCAAAAAGAGAAAAGCTCATATTATTAACTTCATATTTTTCATAAAGCCAATCATATAAACTTGAAGCCATCTCATTTAAATTTTCACTATATTGCAACTGATCATACAAAGAATAGATATTTTCCAATGATTTAAACTTTGTTTTATCTTCCATCGCTAATTTGATAAGGTTTAGCATCGTATTTTTCATATATAATTTTATCTATTTTAAGCTTAGTTTAGAGTAAATTTTATAAATATTATTTTTATATTTAAATTCAAGATAATTTGCATGAAGAAGTAATCTATTGTAACCTATTGTTTTTAATCTTTCATCTAAACTGAGTTTTTTTAAAAGATATTTATCAGCAATATCCTCATCAACTCCATAAATTGGGTCACCAACTATACTATGCCCTATTGAGTCAAGATGAACTCTAATTTGATGTTGCCGACCTGTAATTGGTGTAGCTTTTATTAAAGTTTGATTTTTTTCTTCATCATATTTAAGAGGCTTAATATAAGTGCAAGATTCTTTACCATCAGATGATGTTGTCATCTTAACGCCTATTTTACTATTTATAGCTTTTTGAATTCCAATATCAATTTTAATATCATCAACAATTTCACCTTTTACAACAGCTAAATAATTCTTTTTATACTCTTTATTTTCAAACATCTCTTTAAGTATCATATCGCTAAATTTATTTTTAGTTACAAGTACTAGTCCTGATGTTTCTTGATCTATTCTATGAGCTAAGTTTGCACTTTCTCCAAAATGATATCTGATCTCATCAAGCAAAGAATATTCTGTATTTCTAGAAGTTGGATGAACTATGATACCTGATGGCTTATCAAAAATAGCAAAATCTTCCGTATCAAATATTGGTTTTAAACCTCTAGTTTGACCTTCAAACATTGCAATTTGTATAAATTCACCTTTAACTTTTTGACCATTTTGCAATACTCTATTTTTATCATCAAAAACTCTACCTTTTGCTAACATTTTTTGTGATATTGATATATTTAATTTAGCATCATCTATTAGAAACTGCTGTATTTTTTTATTTTCTTCTTTAATTTGGAACTTTTTTAGTACAAATGGCATTTTTATCCTTGTGTTAAAATTGTATCTTTTATCATCTTAAGACATAATAATGACACATAAAGTATATTTTATGTATAATGCGTAACTATTTTACACACTTATAGTTTAGGTATAAAAAATAGTAATATAAAAAGTGAGGTTAATGTGATAGATACAACCCTAGTAGTCTTATGTGCTGGAGAATCTTCTAGATTTGAAAGTTCTACAAAAAAACAATGGCTTAGAATTGAAAATGAACCATTGTGGTTAAATGTAACAAATAAGTTATCTACATATGCACAGTTTAACAAAATTATCGTTGTTGGGCATAAAAATGAACTAAATTTTATGAAAAACTATAGTGATAAATTTATTTTTGTTGCAGGTGGTAGCACAAGACAAGAGTCTATGAAAAATTCTTTACAAAAAGTAACTACATCATATGTAATGTTTACTGATGTTGCAAGATGTTGCATACCCTCTAAAATTATTACTAAACTTATAAAAAATAGAAAAAAAGCAGATTGTATTGTTCCTGTACTAAATGTAACTGATACAGTAATACACAATAATATTACTATAAATAGAGATGATGTTAAACTGATACAAACACCACAAATATCAAATACCAAAATTTTAAAAAAAGCTTTAGATAAAGATATTGAATTTACTGATGATAGTAGTGCTATAAAAAATATAGATGGCTCAATCTTTTATATTAAAGGTAGCCAAAAATCAAAAAAACTAACATTTGGAGATGAGTTATCAACTTTAAAATGTTTAGAAAAACCATCAAAAGATTTTTTCAATGGAAGTGGTATAGATATTCATCAATTTGAACAAAATAAACCTATGGTTTTAGGTGGAGTAAAAATAAAATCTGACTTTGGTTTTAAGGCTCATAGTGACGGTGATGTATTAATTCATAGTGTAATAGATGCATTACTAGGAGCATGTGGAGCTGGAGATATTGGTGAATTTTTTCCTGATAATAACTCAAAATACAAAAATGCAGATTCTAAAAAATTATTAACATATATAGTTAGTTTTATAAATAATGTTGGATATGAGATAGTAAATATAGATTTAACTATTTTAGCAGAAGTACCAAAAATAAATCCTCATAAAAATGATATAAAAAATAGTATTGCAAATTTATTGAATATACCAAAATATAAAGTAAATATCAAAGCAACTACATCAGAAAAGATGGGATTTATTGGAAGAGAAGAGGGAGTTGCCGTATTGAGCAATGCCACATTAAAATATTATGATTGGACAAAATAGATGAATATACTTATATTGGATGAAGAGGTTTATTTAGCACAAAAAGTAGCTATAAAACTTCAAGAAGAGGGAAATAGCTGCACACATGTATCAAATATAAAAGAGGTAAAATTTGATATTGAGTATGATACAATTTTATTATCAACAAATATTAGTAGTAATGATGTCACTAAAATTTTAAATAACTTTAAACATAGCATCATAATACTTTTAGTTTCATATATAAATGATACAACAGTAACAAAACCATTAAAAGATGGTGCAGATGATTATATTGTAAAACCATTTATTATGGATGAATTGATTCGAAAAATATATCACTATGAAGAATTTAAAAAGCTAAAAAAACAAAATAAGAACTTAACAAATTATATAGATTTTGCATTTTACAATGTTGAACATGATGAAACTATACCACCAACATTACCACTTGTAATAGAAACAAATGATCAAAGAGTTGCTGATAAGATTGCACTAGATGTAGCAAAAAAGCTTGATAAATCTATTAAATTTATATCTCTAGAAAAACATACAAAAATAGAGCCAAAAGATTTTAGAGATGAACTTTTATATATTTATGATTTTCATTTTATAAAAAAAGGGTCAAAAGAACTTATATTAAATACTATTGAAAATTTTGATGTTATTATATGCTCATTAGAAGATTTAGGAGATATACAATATCCAAAGATTTCAGTAAAAAGTACAAATAAACTTTCTACTGTTGACTCTATTTTAACAATAAATGACTATGTAAAACTAATGGTTACAAGCTTTCAAGATAAATACCCTGATACAGAACTTAGTAAAAGATTAGGTATTAGTAGAAAATCTCTTTGGGAAAAAAGAAAAAAGTTTGGTATTGAGAAACAAAAAGGTCCAAAATAGATGAGAAAGTTTTTTTTAACTCTCGGATATAGTGGACTAAGTCCAAAAGCACCAGGAACTGTTGGTAGTTTTGTAGCATTGCTTTTAGGTATGTTCTTATTGCAAGTTATAAGTATAACAACACTATTCTTACTCTCACTTCTTATATCTGTTATAGCTGTTAAGCAAATAGATATTTATGAAAAAGATGTTGGAGAGCATGATGGAAAAGAGATAGTTATAGATGAGTTGGCTGGTATGTGGATAACCATGGGAATTGCAAGTACCACTGCTGACAATTGGGTAATTGCTGGATTGGCTTTTATATACTTTAGACTTTTTGACATTTGGAAACCATCTATTATAGGTAAAATTGATCGAGATGTTAAAGGTGGATGGGGAGTTATGGGTGATGATATGTTAGCAGGACTTTTTGCAGGACTTTGCACTAGCCTAACCTACTTTCTAATTTTCCAATAATGTAAAAAAGGTTTTATTTTCATTATAGCAAAATAGAAGTGCTTTAAACTTTTAGGAGTTTACGCAAGTAAATGACTAAAAATTTAAGGTGCTTATATAAAGCTAGAATTAAAATACAACCTTTTTTAGTCGAATTTCATGGAAAAGTCTAACCACGTAGCTTGGTGGATGATGCTTCCACTACTAATCGCATCAACCCCACTTGTAAGATAACTTTGAATTGTTTCTTCTGTTATATTTCCACTAGCTTCAAGCAATACATGTGAATGATTCTCTTTTCTATACTGTGATACTGCATGAATCTCATCAGGTGTCATATTGTCACACATAATTATATCACCACCTGCTTCCATAGCTTCAACACTTTGTTCAAAAGTTTCACATTCTATCTCTATTTTTGTAACCCAAGAGATTCTTTTTCTTGCTTTTATCACAAACTCTTTTAAATCTGGAATTGTTTTAAGATGTGTATCTTTTAACATTAAACAATCATCAAGTCCAAGTCTATGGTTGATCGCTCCACCAATTCTACTAGCATACTTTTCAAAATTTCTCAGTTGCGGTCTTGTCTTTCTAGTATCAAGTAAAACAACTTCACTACCTTCTAAAAGTTTAGAATATCTACAAGCACTTGTTGCTATTCCAGATGCATGTTGAAGAAGATTTAAAAATGTTCTTTCACAACTTAATAAAACTGAAGCTTTACCTTCAAGCTGTGCTATAACATCACCTTTTCTTACTTGATCTCCATCTTTTATCAAAAATTTACAATCAAATTTTTCAGCACGAGCCAAAACTCTAGCATATTTAACACCTGCTAATACACCATCATCTTTTGCTACTACTCTTGCTGTAAATCTACCTTTTGGAGCTATATCAAAAAATAGATCTCCTCTACCATTATCTTCATCAATCGCATTTTTTACAAACTTTCTTATACTTGTACTCACAAATTATCCTTAAACTTCAAACATTTTTTCTAATGCAATTTTTGCATATTTAACTACATCTTCGGGAACTATAATCTCATTGTCATATGTTTCATTTTTTATTGACATTAGGGCATTGTATAGGTCTTCAAGTGTTGTTTCATTCATAGTTGGACATTCTGGTTTTGTAGAACTTAAAATATAAGTATTTTTATCTCTAAGTCTATTTACCATATTATATTCAGTTCCAACCACTACTTTTTGCTCTGGCGATATCTCTTGTGTTATAAACTTAATTAGTTGAGATGTTGAACCTACAAAATCAGCTTTATTTACAACTTTTACATCACACTCAGGATGAACAGCAACTACAATATCTGGATATTTTTCTTTATAGAACTCAATATCTTCTACTGTAAAAAGCTGATGAACTGAACAAAAACCGTTATAACAAATGATATCAGAATTTTTTACATCTTCAATATCATCCATCCCTATAACAGCTGATTTAAGTTTCATCTGGTTTGCAAAATTTTGACCAAGACATCTATCTGGAACAAAAAATATTTTTTTGCCACTAGTAAGCCCTTTTTGAATAATAGCAAAAGCATTTGAGCTTGTACAAACATATCCACCCATTTTACCAACAGCTGCTTTTACAGCGGCTGATGAGTTGATGTATGTAATAGGTAAAATATCATCATTTGATATTCCCGCTTCATTTAAAATTTTTAAATTTGCATCAAAGTACTCAACATCAATCATCTTTGCCATAGCACAACAAGCAATTTTTGGCATCAATACTCTTTTTTCTGGGCTTAAAACTTTTACACTCTCACCCATAAAACCAACACCACAAAATATAATATTTTTAGTTGTTGCTGCTTTTGCTTTTTTTGCTAACTCTAAACTATCACCAACAATATCTCCCATCTCAAATACTTCATCTTTTTGATAAAAATGGGCAACAATTGTTACATCTAGTTCTTTTTTTAGTTTTTCAATCTCTTCTTTGAAATTCATTTTGTCTATTTCCTAAAGTTTAGTTAATCTTTTTAATTTGGTTTGGTAATATAACTAAAATTTAGTTAGTGATTACTGAAGTATTATTGAGTATTATTAGTTTTTTTATTTATATAATTGTAAGTGTTTAGAATTGTAAAGATAATAAAAGATAATAGATGAATATTATCTTTTATTTTTGGAAAAGTATTATTTTCTACTATTTAAATATAAAGCGATTGCTTGGTGTTTTTTACCTTTGATTTTACCACAAATACCGCTTTTTATTAAAAATGATTTCGCGTCTGCAGTTGATGCAAATTTTTTATCTGTTTTTTTACACATTTTTTTATACATCATGCCACCTTTTTTGATAGCTTTTGCTTGTCTCATTTTAGTAGCTTTCATATCTTTAGCTTGAGATTTTTCAACCAATGCATACAATGCATCAAATCTCATAACTTTTCCACCTTTTTTAGCTACAAGTTTATTGGCAGCTTCTTTAGTACCAAAAGCATATTTACTTACAACACTCATAGTACCAGGCATTTTACTACCAACTACAAAATAAGCATCTTTAGAGTTGATAAATTTTAGTGTAGAGTTATCTACAACTTTAAAGTTGTCAAGTTTTTTATTGTTTACAACTGCATCTTCAACTGCACAAACTATTGAACAATATTGATGATTTTTTCCATTGTGTGATGCCGCATGATTTGTTTTATAAAACATTGGAAGCGTCATACCACATACTGGACAATACATTTTGTTTTTACCATCTTGCAAGATAGTTGCTTTTGCCATTGGTACTGCTCTTGGATTTTTCATCTTTTTTTGTTGACCTTGACCATTACCCATAGCCATCGCACTTGTGTTTATCGCTACTAACATTGTACAAACTGTCAGTAAACTAATCATTAATTTTCTCATTAATTCACCTTTTTGATTTATAATAATCATAACAAATTATTGTTAATTATTTGTTAACTATTCACTTTCATCTAGTTTATATACTTCTGGTTCAACTATATCTTCAAACTTAATAATTTTTTTACCATAATGATCTTTTTTAAATGTTTTTGCATCCTCTTCATCTTCAAAAGGGATAAGTTCATGACCCATAGGACCATATATATCACTTCTTATCACATAAAATGCTTTTGTACCATCTATCCCTTTTTGACTATAATAGTCAGTTACAAGTATTTTTACTATATTTTCTCTTTTTGCTATTGGATAGTTACCCCATTTTTGTGCATCAAAATAAAACTTCATTAGATCTTTTACACCATCAAATGACCAATGAAATTTTTTATCCCCCTCTTCATAAAATATTTGTGCTGCCCATCTTGGATATTTATATGTAAACATTCCACACACTGGACATTTTTCATCTTCTTTTACTTGAACTTTACCCTCTACCTCTCCTAAATCACCAAACCTTTTAACTTCCCAAATATACAAAGCTAAGGCTTGTAGATCTTTCTCTTTTAAAGGTTTGCATAGTTTATTTGTCACTATATCTTGTTTTAATTCATTTATCTCTATATAGTTTGTTGGATCAATCTCATTTTGCTTACATACTTTTTCAAATATCTTTTTACCTCTAGGATATACTTTTTTCTTCTTTTTCTTTTTTATCATTGAGATATCAGATTTTAAAGAATCTTGAGCCATTTTTAATGCAACATCAAAAGATACAATTTTACCTCTATATTTTTTCTTAAATTTTTTTGCATCTAATTCATTTTTAAAAGCTAGTTTACTAACCTTCGTCATAGTTCCCATAATTTTACTTTTTACTACAAAGTATGCATCTTTTGCTGTTATATATTTTTGAGTTGTAACATCAAGAACTTTTATACTATTTAAATCTATCCCATACTCTTGCATATCAACAACCAAACATCTTATACTACAATATTGTCTTACATTTTCATTCATCTCTAATTTTGCTATATATGATGTTTTATAAAAACTTTCTATTTTCATACCACATACAGGACACCATTGCTTCCCTTCACCTTGCTGAACCAACTCAGGTATAACTGTTGCTTTTTTTAGAAATTTTGCAGCATTTAGTGTTGTAAATAGTGCACTTATTAGAATCAAACTAATTAATATTCTTTTTATCATAATCTTTCCTTCTTATTTATATAGTATGATATTATCAAATTAGTATTAATTTTATGTTAATTGCTAATAAAACTACTTTTAGATAAAATACAGCATTAATTTTAAAGGAATTTTATGGACTTTTTTACAAATCCAAATATTATATTTTATATTGTTGCTTATCTAGCTGGAGGTATCCCTTTTGGTATGTTATTGGCTAAAAAATTTGCAGGTGTCAATGTTCAAGAATCTGGAAGCAAAAGCATAGGGGCAACTAATGTACTAAGAGTTGTAAAAGAGACAAATCCAGTTTTGGCAAAAAAGCTAGGAATAGCAACAATTTTACTAGATGCGGTAAAAGGTGTTATAGTGATACTAGTTGCTATGATGTATGGTATGAGTAGTGAAACTTTATGGGCAATTGCTGTTATGTCTGTTTTAGGGCATTGCTATAGTGTATATTTAAATTTTGAAGGTGGAAAAGGTGTTGCAACTGGACTTGGTGTATTCTTGGTTCTTATCCCTGTTCCTACAATAATTGGGGCTGTTGTGTGGGCATTTTGTGCAAAAGTTCTAAAAGTTTCATCTATCTCATCACTATTAGGACTAGTAGGTGTTGTGATATCTGCAATTGTTTTAAATAATGGTTTAGGAGTTGATTCAAATGCACCAATGTATTTTATCACTTTTATAATTTTCTATAAACATATACCAAATATTATTAGACTATTTAAAGGTGAAGAGACAAAAGTTGCTTAAGAAAAAAATATGAAAGTTTATATAGAGCAACTTACTTTTAAAACCATTATTGGTATCTTACCGTTTGAGCGAGTTAAAAAGCAAAAAGTTATTGTAGATGTGATATTTAAATATACTTTTTCAAAAAGAACAGATGATTTTATAGATTATAGTAAAGTATCTAGTTTGGTTAAAAAAACTATGAAAAAAAAGAAATTTTTACTTATTGAAGATGCAATTTTAACTTTAGAAAAAAAGATTTATAAAAAATTTAATCTTCACAACTTACAAATTAAAATATCAAAACCAAATATACTAAAAGATTGTTTAGTTAGTGTTTCTAACTAAACTAAATCTAAAAAATCACTTTTAAAAATTATAACCTCTTTTGTAGCTTTGTTGTATATAAATCTTTTGTCACCATTTTTTATTTTATCTAAAATTATACTTTTTATCTGAAGGTCTGTTTTATTGTGATTACGCATAAATACAAAAAAATCTTTAAGATCCATAAACGGTAACCCTATTTGTTGAGATTTTTCTATATTAGGTGTTCTTTCTTCGTGTTCAACTTGATATACATTTTTCATCTCATGAAATGCACTTTTTAAAAGATCAACTTCACTTTGAAAGACTTCTAATATTTTATTTTGATTTTTATCTAATCTATCTATCTCTGAAGTATATTGTTTTTTCATAAATTTAATAGTTTTTTTCATCATTAATATTTGATCATCTTTAGCTTTTAAAGCAACTTCATATGATATGTTAGATTCTAGTGGAATATTTTTTTTATTTTTTTCTGTAGATTTTGATTCAAGTTGAGCACTATCTATATAAACAAAAATCTTGCCATCTTTTTTAATAGATTTCAATTGACCTTTTTTAATACGATAGTGTATCCCTTGTAAAGAGAGTCCTAATACTTCTGCTGCTTCACTACTAGAAATTAATTTTTTCAAACTATTTAAATCCTATCAATTTTAATTGTCATTGCTATCAATTTTAATCACTGTATGTACATTTCCTCTTGGATTGAAATCTGCTGTAACTATCATACTTTTAGGTTGCAAATTTTTATAAAGGGTATCATATATCTCATTTGCACTATTTTCATGTGAAATATGACGATCCATAAAAGAGTTAATATATAATTTTATCGCTTTAAGCTCTATAACTTTTTTATTTGGCACATATTCTAAATAAATAGTTGCAAAGTCTGGGTAACCACTTCTTGGACATCTACACATAAATTCTGGTAAATCAATATTTATAGTGTAGTTTTTTTCATGTTCATTTGGCCAATAATTTTCATCTAAATTTATATCAAATTTTGATATCTCTTTTTCACCATATTTCATACATTAAGCCCTTAGTTCCTATATTTAAGTTCATTATACAAAAAATTATGTTAAATTTATATAATTATATAAAAAAGGGAATAGTTAATGGATATTTTGACAATGATTGTATCAACATTATTTTTATCACTAATATTAAATTTATTTTTAAAAAAATTTAATGTATCTCCAATTGTTGGATATATTTTTACTGGTATAATCATAGCTTTATTTATGGATTTTGCACATATCAATCAAGAGTATTTAGCACATATTGCAGAATTTGGTATAGTATTTTTAATGTTTACTATTGGTTTGGAGTTTTCATTAAACCATCTAAAACAGATGAAAAAAGAGGTTTTTATATTTGGAACACTTCAAGTGATAATAACAACTTTTATTTTTACATATATAACTCAATATTTCTTTGGGCTTGATACTAAAACATCTATTGTAATTGGATCAGCGTTAGCTTTATCATCTACAGCAATTGTATTAAAAACATTAAATGAAAACAACGATATCCATAGACCTTATGGTAGATATAGTGTTGGTATTTTAATATTTCAGGATTTAGCAGTAATCCCTATTTTACTTATGATTACAATACTCGCTGATTCTAATGTATCTTTAGAGGATATGGTTATAAACACTTTATATTCTGCCGTAATCGTAGGTATTATACTTTTTGTGCTTGGTAAATACTTAACAGAAAAGTTTTTAGCTTATGTTGTTGATACCAAAATAGAAGAGTTATTTATAATCTCTATTTTATTGATAGTATTAAGTTCTGCGCTTCTTGCACATACTTTTGGGTTTTCATATTCACTTGGAGCTTTTATAGCTGGTATGCTTATTGCTGAAACAAAATATAAGTACCAAATAGAAGCAGACTTGGTTCCATTTAGAGATATACTTTTAGGAGTATTTTTTATAACAGTTGGTATGCAAGTTAATTTCAATACATTGTTGGATAATTTTTTACTTATTATTGGATTGGCTATTGCTATTTTATCAATAAAAGTTATAATAATATTTTTAATATTAAGAATATTTACATTTACAAAAAGAGCTATAAAAACTGCATTGACTTTAGCACAAGTTGGTGAGTTTTCATTCGCCGTTTTAGCGCTTGCAAGTGCAAACCATCTTATAGAAAATGAACTAAATCAAATTATGATTTCAGTTGTTATTGTATCTCTTATATTTACTTCACTTGCTCTTAGACATGTAAGAAAATTTGTTAACTTCTTTCAAAAAGAGAGTACTGAAATACTTAGACAACCTATGGTAGATGCTG
This sequence comes from Campylobacterota bacterium, assembly GCA_034660095.1. GTDB lineage: Bacteria > Campylobacterota > Campylobacteria > Campylobacterales > Arcobacteraceae > JAIOSF01. Next base: position 29,815 of record JAYEIM010000118.1, read on the forward strand.
GGGTAAATAATCATATTATTGTATGTGGGTATTCGCAACTAGGACAAAAAATAGTTAAAAAATTAAAAAAATCTGATATATCTTATGTGGCAATAGAACATGATAGACAACATGTAAAGACAGGACATGATAGAGGTGATATAGTATATTTTGGAAATGCAGCTTCAAAAACTATGCTTAGCTCTTTATATATAAAAAATGCAATAGCAGTTATAATTGCAATTGATAATGATGATAAGATAAGACTTATTAGTGAAGCTATAAAAGATATTGACCCCAATATACAAATTGTATTGAAGGTGTCACATCAAGCACAAATTGATGATTTTAAAGATTTAAATATAAGTGGCTTTGTAAATGAAAACGAGATAGTAGCAACAAAACTTATAGAAAAAGCTACACTATGTACAGTAAATTAAAAAAAGGTAATTGATTTGGCAAGTTATGAATACGAAATAGACAATGAATTAGATTTAGAAGAACCAAAAAAATATAAGGTATTACTACTTAATGATGATTTTTCAACAATGGAATTTGTGATAGAGATTTTAACAATAGTATTTAGAAAATCATTAAATGAATCAGAAAATATTATGTTAAATGTTCATAATAATGGACAAGGAATATGTGGTATATATACAAAGGAGATTGCTTTTACAAAAGTGGCTCAAGTTAAAACAATGGCTAGAAAAGCAAACTTTCCATTAAAAGCAATTGCACAAGAGGAATAAAATAGATGATGATTAGTAAAGAGTTACAAAAGGTATTTGGACATGCAGTTAATTATGCTAGAGCAAATAATCATGAGTATATAACAGTTGAACATATTTTTGTATATCTTTTAAGAGAGGGATCTATAGGTTCACTTTTAAAACAGATGGAGATAGATACGGAAGATATATATGAAAAACTCAAATCATATATACTTAAAAACACACCAAAGTACCCACAAGAATTAGAAAACGAAGACCCAATAGAAACTATAACATTAACAAATACTATTGAACAAATGGTTACTCACTCACAACTTTCAGGTAAAGGGGAATCAAGTATCGAAGATATGTTTGTATATATTTTAAAAGATGAAAAAGCATATTGCACACATCTTTTAAAACAACAAGGACTAGAAAGAGTTGATATACTTGAAGAGATTAGTCACGGAGAATTAAATGAGCAGGAACAAATTATAGAATTTGAAGAGCAAAAACCTAAAAAAAAGAAAGATGAATCTCCACTTGTCCAAAATAGTGTAGAGTTAGTACAAGTTGCACTTAATGGTGATATTGATCCTGTAATTGGGAGAGAAAAAGAAATAAAAAGAGTTATAGAGATATTAGCTAGAAGAAAAAAGAACAACCCTATTTTATTGGGTGAAACAGGTGTAGGAAAAACTGCAATTGCAGAGGGTTTAGCACTTGAAATAGCAAATAAAAATGTACCATCTTTTTTAGAAAATGCAAAAATATACTCTCTTGATATGGGGTCAATGTTAGCTGGAACTAAATATAGAGGAGATTTTGAAAAAAAATTAAAATCAGTTTTAAAAGAGATAGTTAAAAAGAAAAACTCTATTTTATTTATAGATGAGATACACACAGTTGTTGGTGCTGGTTCTGTAGGTGGAAGTACTATGGATGCATCAAATATTTTAAAACCACTATTAAGTAATGGAAAACTAAGACTTATAGGTGCTACAACTTATGAAGAGTATAGAAATGATTTTGGGAAAGATAAAGCTTTTAGTAGAAGATTTGCTAAAGTAGAGATAAAAGAACCATCAATTGAAGATACTGTTTTGATACTTAACGGACTAAAATCAAAATATGAAGAGTTTCATGGGGTAAAATACAATGAAAATAGTTTAGAATTAGCTGCACAATTGAGTAAAAAATTTATAAATGATAGGTTTTTACCAGATAGTGCAATCGATGTAATTGATGAAGTTGCTGCAACTGTAAAACTAACTAAATTAACCAGCAAAAATATTAAAATAACTGCAAAAGATATTGAAAATACTATTGCTAATATTGCACAAATACCACCAAAAACTGCTACCAAATCAGATTTAAGTTTACTAAAAAATCTTGAAAAAAACCTACAAAAAAGAGTTTATGGTCAAGATAATGCAATAACAACAATAGTAAAAGCTATTAAAATAAATCGTTCTGGTATGGGTATCGAGGATAAACCTGTTGGTAGTTTCCTTTTTACAGGAACTACTGGTGTGGGTAAAACAGAAGTAGCAAAAGAGTTAGCACATGTTATGGGGATACATTTTGAAAGATTTGATATGTCGGAATATGGTGAGGCACATACGGTTAGTCGTCTTATTGGAGCACCTGCGGGATATGTTGGATATGAAAAAGGTGGTTTGCTAACTGAAGCCATTAAAAAACATCCATATACTGTATTATTACTTGATGAGATAGAAAAAGCTCATCCTGATCTTATGAGTTTATTGCTTCAAGTTATGGATAATGCTACATTAACTGATAACAATGGTACAAAAGCAGACTTTCAAAATGTGATATTAATTATGACTTCAAATATAGGTGCAACACAATCAAATATTATGGGATTTGAAAAAAATGTGAGTTTAAATGAAGATAAAGCTGTTAAAAAGTTTTTTGCACCAGAATTTAGAAATAGACTTGATGCAACAGTAAAATTTGAGCAATTGAATGAATCAATTTTAATAAAAATTGTAACTAAGTTTATTAAAGATTTAAAGTTAAATTTAGCAGATAAAAATATTTGCATAACTTTAACAATTAAAGCAAAAAAAGAGTTGGCAAAAAAAGGTTATGACAAACTATTAGGTGCAAGACCACTTCAAAGAGTTATCAGTGAACATATAAAAATGCCATTAACAGATGAGATACTATTTGGTAAGTTAAAAAATGGTGGAGATGTAAAAATAGATTTTAAAAATGATAAGTTTGTATTTAAATATGAGTAAATTTAGTATTCTAATTTACTCTTAGAATCCAAACTTACCACCAGTCCAATAATCATCAGATAAATTAATTTTTTTATCTTCAACATCCTTTCCTGTTCTGTTTATAAATGAAGCTCTATATCCACCCTCATCACTGCCAGCTGATTTTATAGTATATGTTTCATCAAGAGAATCTTTTGTTGAATTCCAATAGAAAAACAATCCTGCAATTACTAATACTAAAATTAATATTGTTTTTATATTACTTGTTGATTGTTTTTGAGCAGTTGCCATTTTTTATTACCTTCTTTCATTAGTGAGCGATGATAAAAAAATTTAGAGTTGTAATTGTGAGTTGCAACTCGGCTATCTTAATAATCAAGACCCGCAGTTTTCCGTCCTTACCTCACGATAAGTTTGGCTATTTATAATAAAATTATATCAATTAATTGATTAAGTGATACTTAATATTATCCATTAAACTTTACAATAGCAGATCCCCAAGTCAATCCACCACCAAAAGCATCTAGCAATATAGTTTTACCATTTGTCAATCTACCATTTTCAAAACAGTCATTTATAGCCATAGGTATTGAAGCAGAAGATGTATTCCCATATTTTTCTACAGTAACAACTTTTTGCTCATCCTCAAATTTCAATGCATCACCAACTGCTTTTATAATTCTGTAGTTTGCTTGATGTGGAACAAAAAGATCAATATCTTCATTTTTATAGTTATTTTTTTTCATAATTTTTTGTACATCAGAGGTTAATGTTCTAACTGCAATTTTAAAAGTTTCATTACCTTTCATCTGCATAAACTGAGCTTCACCACTTTGAATACCTGGCGTTAAAAGTAGATCTTTTAAACTACCATCAGAACTACATTGTATATCAACTATAGCTTCATCTTTATTATCCGTAGCACTTATAACAGCCGCCCCTGCCCCATCTCCAAATAACATACATGTAGTTCTATCTGTATAATCTACTATATTACTAAGCTTTTCTGCTCCAACTATAAGTACATTTCTTTTCATACCAGATTCTATAAAAGCTTTAGCAACACTAAGTGCATAGATAAATCCAGTACATGCTGCACTAATATCAAGTGCCATAACATCTCTTATACCTAACTTTTCAGCTATTAGACAAGCTGTTGAAGGCATACACATATAGTCAGGACTAATTGTAGCACATACTACCAAATCAATATCACTATTTTGTATATTTGCTCTTTCTATAGCAAGTTTGGCTGCTTTTGTACCTATATCACTTGTATTTTCTTCATCTGAAGCTATTCGTCTCTGTTTTATACCTGTTCTTTTAGTGATCCACTCATCACTTGTATCCATTCTGTCAATAAACCATTGATTTGAACGAATCTCTTCAGGTATATAAGCACCAATAGATTTAAATGAAGCATACATATTTAGTCCTTGTATAGTTTTAGTTTTTCTTCTATATCTTGATTTAGATTTGAATCTGCTGCGCTAATAGCTTGAAAAATTGCATTTTTAATAGCTTTTGCATTTGATTTTCCATGAGCAATAATAACAGGTGATTTTACACCAATAAGTGGAGCTCCACCATATTCTGCATAATCAACTTTTAATTTTAATTGTTTAAATACTTTTCTCATTAAAACAGCACCAGCGATAGAAACTAGAGATCTTCTTAGATTATTTTTAAGAATTTTTCCAATAGTATCAGCAACACCCTCTGCTGTTTTTAGCATAATATTTCCAATAAAACCATCACATGTTACAACATCAACAGTTCCATTAAATATATCATTACCCTCTACATTTCCAATAAAGTTTGGTAAAGGTTCTAAAAGTTTAAATGCTTCTTTTGAAACTTCATTACCTTTGGATTCCTCTTCCCCGTTACTTAATAAACCTGTCATTGGATTATCTATACCTAAAACATCTTCTGCATATACTTGACCCATAATTGCAAATTCTTTTAAATTATTTGCATCACAATCAACATTTGCACCAACATCCAACACCAATGTATTACCATTGACTGTTGGTAATAATGTAGCTATTGCTGGTCTGCTTACACCTTTAATTCTTCCTATTCTTAATGTTGCTAAACTCATTGAAGCACCACTATGTCCTGCACTTACATAAGCGTCTGCATCACCACTTTTTACAAGTTCTATGGCTCTATATGCACTACTATCTTTTCTTTTTAAAGCATCTGTAGCACTATCATGCATATCTATTACATCATTACAATCATGAATAATAATACGAGGATCAAATTTCTGAGGAATTAAAGGTAGAAACTCATCTTTTTTACCTACAATAATTGCAGTAAAATGTCTATCTTTTTTTAGGGCTAGTATTAGTCCATCTATAATAGGTTTGGGACCATTGTCCCCACCCATTGCATCAATTGCTATTTTAAGCATCTGAATTGTTATACTCACCTGTTGTTGGGTTTACATTGTGAGGCATTTTCCATGTCCCATCAGTATCTTTAACTGGTCTTTTTAATGTAATTTTATAATGTGTTCTTCTTTTTGCACTTCTTGAGTGTGAAACTCGTCTCTTTGGTACTGCCATTTTATATCCTTAATATTCTAGTTCGACTAAATTGTCGTTATTTTTACAAGTATCGCATACGTAATACTCTGATTTTAGTGATTCAATTTCACTATGTAATATATCATCAAAATCTATTGTATGATTTTGAGCCTCTATTATTACAAACTCATCATCATTGTGTTCATTTGGTTCATAATTTCCATCACTAACTAAAAAGTCAATGCTTTCATCTACTTTTACTGTCATATTTACACCACATTTACAGCAGTCAACATCACAGTTACCATTTAATTTTGCACTTATCTTAGCAAGTTTTGACGATATTTTACAAAAAGTTCCTAAAAACTTTACTGAATTTGAATTTATTTCGAATTCACTTCCATCTAAAGGTGCTTTTCTAAACTCTATTTTCATAGATTATATTGTTAACAAATATCTTTTTGAGCAAAGAAAAAGTTAATTTCTATATTTGCATTTTCTACAGAATCAGATCCGTGAACTGCATTTGCATCAATAGATTCAGCAAAATCTGCTCTAATTGTTCCAGGTTGGGCTTCTTTAGGATTTGTAGCTCCCATTAAATCTCTGTTAACTTGCATTGCATTATCACCTTCAAGAACTGTTACAACAACTGGTCCTGAGATCATAAACTCAACTAAATCTCCAAAGAAAGGTCGTTCTGCATGTACTGCATAAAATGCTTCTGCATCTGCTTGGCTTAATTGAATTTTCTTTGTTACTGCTATTCTTAATCCTGCATCTTCAAATCTTGATAAGATTTTTCCAACTACATTTTTAGCTACCGCGTCTGGTTTGATTATTGATAATGTTTGTTCCATTATTTTTCTCCTATATTTTTAATTTATATTCTCGTTACTAATAAATAGAATAAAAAATAAATTTTTATACTATTTATCTCCACGATGTGACGGAAATCACATTTAAAGTCGCAGATTATAGCTTAAAAATAAAAAAAAGGCAAGAGATAAAAATCTCTTGCCTTTTTATAGTAAAATTTTATCTAAAAATTTTAGATTATTCTTCTATACAAGGTTCTCCTGCAACAGCACCTTCAGTAGTAGGATTTTCTCCCCATACAATACAACCTTCAGTTGGACATGCTTCAGCACATGCTGGCTCTGTTCCTGCTCCTATACACTCATCACAAGTTTCAGGATTTACATAATAAATATCTTCACCTGTTGGGTTTTCATCGTTATCAACGATTGATTCTGTTGGACACTCATCTAAACAAGCATCACATGAAATACATGTATCTGTAATAATTACTGCCATATTAATTCTCCTAAATTTAATTTATATAACTTTATCATATAAAAAATAAAACTATCTTTAAAACTTTATAAATATTCCCTTTATTTATCTATTTTATCTTATTTGCCCATTTCCATATATTTTAAATTTATATGTTGTTAATTCGTTGATTCCCATTGGTCCTCTAGCATGGAGTTTATTAGTACTAATACCAACTTCAGCACCAAATCCAAATTCCCCACCATCTGTAAATTGTGTACTTGCATTTAGATATACACAAGCTGAATCAATACTATTTAAAAACTCTTCAGCACTTGTATAGTTTTCTGTAATTATTGCATCTGAATGCCCAGAACCAAAGGTCTCTATATGTTTAATGGCATTTTTTATATCATATACAACTTTTATAGATAAAATATTATCTAAATATTCTGTATCAAAATCTTCTATAGTTGCAATTGAAATATCTATAATTTTTTGAGTATTTTCACATCCTCTTAACTCAGTATTAAGTTCATTAAATTTTGTTTTTAATAATGGTAGTATTTCGTTAGCTATTTCTGTATGAACAAGAAGGGTTTCCATAGCACCACAAATACCTACTCTTCTACATTTTGCATTTAAACATATATCTAAAGCTTTTTGTATATCTGCATCTTTATCTATATATGTATGACACAATCCTTTATCATGTTTTACAACTGGTACACTTGCATTTGAACTTACAAATTTTATAAGTGCATGACCACCTCTTGGTATAATTAAATCAACGTATTTATCTTGTTTTATTAGATTTGCAACACCCTGCCTTGAGCTATCAGGCAACAATGAAATCGCAGCAGTTGGTAAGTTGTTTTCTTTTAGCACTTTTTGTAAAATTTTAGCAATTGCCTCATTACTATATTGTGCTTCTTTACCACCTTTTAAGATACAAATATTTCCACTTTTAAAACATAAAGCAGCTGTATCACTTGTAACATTTGGACGACTCTCATAAATAATACCAATAACTCCAATAGGTACGGATACTTTTTGTATATTCATACCATTTTCAACTATCCAACCCTCATGTATTTTTCCAACTGGTTCTTTTAAATTTGATATTTCATTTATAGCTTTTGCCATACCATTTATTCTCTCTTCATTTAAAAGTAATCTATCCATTAAAGCTGAACTTAAATTGTTCTTTTTCCCGGCTTCCATATCTTTTTTATTCTCTTCTTCTATAAATTTAATATTATCTATTAAAGCTTCAGCCATTTTATTTAATACTTTATTTTTAACTGCTCCACTTAATGTTGATATAATACCGCTTGCATCTTTTGCATCTTTTAAAAACTTTTCCATAATTTTCCTATAATTTATTTTTTACTTTTGTGTAACTTGATATGCTTTTTCTATAGCATCAATACAACTATTTCGAACACTACCTTTTTCCAACGCAGCATAACCTGCTGCTGTTGTTCCACCTGGAGACATAACACCATCTTTTAATATTGCAGAATGTGTAGTTTCAATTAAATTTCCAAATCCTTTAAATAACCCGTTTGTTACTTTAATTGCATCTACTCTTTTCATACCTTGCTTTACTGCTCCATCACAAAAAGCTTCATGAATAAGTGCTAAATATGCTGGACCACTTCCTGCAACAGCTGTAGCAATATCAAGCTCCTTTTCACTTCCTAACCACAAAGTTTGCCCTATAGATTTAAATAACTCTTGAGCCTCTTTTTGTAACTCATCATCTCCTGTCATTGTTGTCATAGATTCACCAATACTTGCACATAAATTTGGCATAACTCTAACTGTGAATTTTGATTTTATATTCTCTTTTAAATTCATAATAGAAGTTCCTGCCAATACAGAATAGAGTTCATTTGCAACTCCACCAAGCCTCAATCCAACCTCTTGAAGATTTACAGGTTTCACACATAAAATAACTTTTTTACCATTCATATTAAAGTTATCGTAACTATTTTT
>JAYEIM010000119.1:0-2865 GCA_034660095.1 Campylobacterota bacterium
TAAAGTCTGTCAATAATCCAAAGATATTTCGACCTATAACATCCCCACCTTTTGCCTCATAAACATTTGCATAAAGAGATGCAATCGTAAGTGTTAGTAGTAATAATATTTTCATAAATCTCCTTAAAATTTATATGAAAGACCAATGCTATATGATCTTCCTTTTTTATATTTTTTTAATATATTACTACCCTGCATAACCTTTTTTTCCCCATCTAGTAAGTTTTGAGCTTTAAATGAAAATGTATAAGAGGCTTTTTTTTCATTAAGGTTATAGTTGTCATTAAGTTGTGATTTTATAACCAAATCAAGTTGTCCATAAGCTTTTTCAATTGCATCAGGATATCCAACATTATAAGTACCATCTGAAAGTTCTTGCCCTCTAAATCCAACACCAACAATTCGGTCACCAAATTCATTATAGGTTAATACAACACTATCCTTGGTATTAAGATTATCATACCCCAATTGTGCATTTATCACATATGGTGATTGACCTTGCATAGCTCTTGATTCATTAGTAAGTCGTGCTTGATATTTGTCATCCCTATTAAGTGTAATAGATGAACTTATTTGTGCATAATTACCAGCAACAAAAAAGTTTGAAAGATCCTCATCTATAAAATCAAATTTTTTACGAAAGTCGATCTCCCATCCATTTACATCACCTTTTTGAGCATTTACAAAACCATACCTATCAACTGTACTTGATCTATCTAAAAATGTTTCAATTGGATTTTGAAACTCTTTTTTAAATAATCCTAAGGTTACAATCTCATCATGACTTAAATAGTAGTCAAATTTTATATCATAATTTTTTATATCTGTTATTTTAAGATCGGGATTACCAACATACCTGTCACCAGTTGTCGGATCTGTATATCCAGATTCTGTATACTCTCTAAAATCTGGTCGTGTAACAGTCTGTGAGTAACCACCTCTGATTATAAAATTCTCAGAGTAATTATAGTTTAAAGTTAGAGATGGTAAAGTTACTTCATCATCAATATTATTGCTTTGCTCCCCTAAACTTATTGAATAAAATTGTATCGATTGATCAAGCTTCTCTTTTCTAACACCACCTATGATATTTAAAGACTCTATAGGGTTAAAATCAACCATAAGATAGTTTGCTAAAATATTTTGTGTTGCACTATAGTTACTTGAATTTAGTGGATTTGAACTCATGTATAAATAGTCATCATTTATACTTATCTCATACCCCGTTAATTCACCTTCAACACTATATTTCGCTAAACACTCATTGTATGATGGCAGCTCTTTTGAAAGAAAACAGCTCGAAACAGCTGTATAGTCAATAGTTGGATCTTCTCTGATCTCATCAATATTGTAAATTTCATTACTATAATTATCAATATAATTATCAATCTCCCCTTTTGTTGAGTCAAAAATATTTGGTCCAATATTAAAAGAGATAGTATTAATCTCAAAATCTCTCTCTTTTTTCATCGTTTCTAAACCAAATTTGATTTTATAGTTGTCATTTTTCAATTCTGTAGCAATATTAAAGTTTTTTAATGAGTCATTAAGCCCTGAAGTAACAAAAGAGAGTTTCCCATCAGGTACAATGAGTTCAGTTTCTGGGTCTGATAAGATGCTTTCTGGATCATCACTATCATTTAATTGTGTTAAATCATAAAACATTCCATAAGTAACTGAACCTGGCTCATCCCTTTTGGCTTTTGCATCTTCATATCCCCATGTTAAATCCAAACTTTTAAATAAAGAGCTTTTCTTAAACTCCCAACTGTTTTGGCCAGTAAGTTGATTAATATCAAGTTCTCTTTCAAAATAGGTATATTGGTAGTTTTCTTGAATAGCAGAAGCATCTGTAAATCCTAAGTAGTTTAATGTATCATCTTCAAAGTCTTTTAAATATAGTTTTGTATATTTTACTCTATGTCCAGTTTGTGTATCTAGAAGTAAACTAGCTAGACCTCCATATTTTTTTTCCAATGTTGTAAAATAGGAATCAGTTTCATAAAAATATTTTTTTTGTGTTGGGTTACCTGTAACAATATCGCTGTTGTAATTATATTTTTGACTTATTTTATAATCAGCATCCTCTTTGTGATATAAAGAACCTGTAAAACCATATCTAATACCGCTGGAAGTTTTATAACCCTGCCCTATCGACACAGCTACATTGGTTCCTGGTTTAAGTTCTTTTGAAGTTAATCCATAAGATTTATTTTGTAGCTGTGAAGCGAAATTTTGCCGTTGGGTCGGGTACAATCCTGTACACTCTGCACTTTGTGAATTTTCTAAACAATAATTCTTAGTATGCTCTTCAAAATCTACGACAGCTTGATTTGCTGCCTCTTTTATATCTTCAAAGTTTTTATTATCAAGATTACTTTGTGATGCATTGTCTAAATAATCTCTAAGATAATATCCTTGTTCTCCAAGTAAAGTTGTTAAGCTTTTACCTTTTAAATAGTCTATGGAGCCTCCATTAAAATTATTATATATTGCACTATTACCTGTTACACCATCTTTATATGATGTGGAAAAAGATAATTTAAAATAGTTATCCTCTTGAGGTATGTTTTTAGTTGTTATATTTACGAGTCCACCACCAAAGTTTCCAGGAATATCTGGTGAGTATGTTTTTTGAATATTCATACTCTCTATGACACCTGTAGGAAATATATCTAGAGGTACAATTCTTTTTGTTGGCTCTGGTGATGGTATTTGAAGATTGTTTAATAAAACACTAGAGTATCTTTCACCAAGCCCCCTAATATAAACATATTTTCCATCCATGATGGTAATACCTGTTACTCTTTTTAATGCACCAGCAGCCGAGCTGTCCCCCTGTTTTGAAAATTGTTCTGCACCAAT
>JAYEIM010000120.1:0-2859 GCA_034660095.1 Campylobacterota bacterium
ATTTTATATAGAATATTAAAAAAAAATAGTACTCCTATTAATAAAAAGTTAGAGGCTATCTCCTTGTATATGTTAAATATTAATAGACTTACTGATTATGAAAATATTTATAAAAAATTTATAGATACTCTCAATATCTCATATATTAAAGAAAAGGAAAGTAAAGAATCACTAACTACTATATATATAGGCTTTTATTTAAGAGTTTTAAAAACATTTGGTACTGGAAGTACCAAGCAAGATGTAATAAACTTAAAGAATAGTTGTTTTCAATATTACAATAGCAAACATTATTTATTTTTAGATAATGAAAAGTTTAACGTTATACTTAATCTAAATATAGACATTAATATTGATGAGTATAATGAAATTCTCAATATTTTATCAAATAAATATACCAGTAAAAAAATATGCTTAAAAAGAAAACAATACAATAGGAAAATAATCTTTATAGATTTAGATGGAACTTTAACAAATACTGCACATTCAAAATTTAAACAAATGAAAGATGGGATTATCGAAACAAATTTATCTAAAATACCTCTTTTTGATGGAGCAAAAGAATTTATTGATTATCAAAAAAGTATTAATAATACTGTGGTTATTGTTTCTGATTCTCATTTTAAATATGTAGAAAAGATTTCAAGGAAGATTTTCAATGTAAACTGTATTTCATTATGTGATAAACCTAATATTGTAAAAATAAGAAAATTGATCGATAAAAATGATTTTTTAAAAAAGAATTATCAGGAAGATAAGAATAATTTTATATTTATTGGAGATACTTGGTTAGATATTGCAACTGGCAGAAAACTTAACATACCAACAATATTAATTGAACTTTACAAAACAAGTAATCTAGAAATAAGAGATGGTATAGGTGATAGATTAAAACATATTAAAATGGGTCCAACTTATAATGTAAATAGTTTCAAAAGACTCAAAGAAGTAATTAATAATCCTAAAGATAATTTACTTACTTTAGAAGGTATTTTTAATGACTCAATTATCAATACAAGTAATATAACAATTAAAGATTATGTACAAAATCATAAGCATACTCGTATTGTAGCATTAGCTAGACAACAACAAGGAGAATGTGATAATTATACAGTAACAAAAGAATATTTTAATATATCAAATTTTAATCGTACTAAATTATTTATAGATAGATTATCTAAAGGTATTGAAAATTATATAAAAACATTAAATATTAATAGTTACGATATTATAACTTATGTTACTGATAAAATTACGACAAAACCAGTAAATAAGATGAAAGAAATTTTTGATGCAATTAACATTAATATTAAAAAAGATATATTATTTGAATGGTCGAAAGATGTGCAAGGTTCTTTACGAGATAGAAGTAATAAATCGGAAAGAAATATTTTTGTACAAAATTTCTTATTTGTCAAGGAATCCTTAAACTTAAAGAAAAAGAATATTATTATAATAGATGATCAGATTACAACAGGATCAACTGCAGAAGTTTTAATAGAACAACTAAGAAAAAAAGGTGTTGAAAATATTTTATTTATTGGACTTTTTATGCTTATTTCGAATATAGAAAGTGAAAAAAGATGTCCAAATTGTGGAAAAAATTTACTAATAAAAATTAAAAGAAATGATGGTAGTAAATTTTTTTCTTGTACACTTCCGAGATATGGTGGTAATGGGTGTGGATATACGGAGAATATGCAACAATGAATAGTGAAATAACAAAATATATTTTATCGTTAATGAAAACAAAAGGTGTAGGACCAGCTTTTATAAAAAAAAGATTGCATATATTTAAAAATTATCAAGATAATATAACTGTATTTAAAGAAAATTTTTATCTAAGTTTATCAAAAAAAGAAGAAGAGAGAATAGATATAGAAAGGCACTTGGATGAGGCAGAAAAAATATTAGATGAATGTTTACAATATAATATTCTTGTTATTGAAATCACTAATGATTTATATCCTAAAAATCTTTTAGAACTTAAAGATCCTCCCCCTGTCTTGTTTTGCAAAGGAAATATTTCGTTATTAGAGAAACAGATTATTGGAATTATTGGTACTAGAAAAGCGACAAAACTAGGAGAAAAAATAGCTAATAGAGTAGGTTCTTTTTTTAGTCTTCATTTCTCAATTACTAATGGATTAGTGGATGGTATAGACAAATGTTCAATCCTTAACAATAATGAAGCCTACTCTAACGTTATAGGTATATTATCAGGTGGATTAAATTTTAATTTCACATCATCCTTAATTACACAGAATTTAGCAACAAAAGTTTTAAATAACAATGGTTTATTAATTTCTGAACTATCACCAAATGAAAAAGAAGATGCTTTTTCTGGAAGTAAATCAAGTAGAATACAAGCAGGTCTTTCAAATGTTTTAATTTTAATACAAAGTTCTATTGATGGTGGTTCAAAATATACTTTAAATTCATTTAAAGATTTAAAAAGACTTTTGGCAGTAATTAATTTTTCTGATAATGAAGATTTTAACAGCTCAGAATCATTTAGTGCTAATAGACTAATGACTTTAACTCCTTACAAAGGACTTTCACTGATATGTGAAAAAATTAAAAATAAAAATATGGTTTTCAATGAAAATATTGATACTAATAAAGTTAAACTAAATAGAATAATCACACTAGAAAATAAAAATGATTATTATAAAATAATTGATTATTTGAAAGAATTAAATTCTTCAAGTGAAAATACTTTATTTAATATCTATAAGGAAAAATAAAACATGATATCAAACATAATAGAAAGTACATTGCACAGCGTAGATATAAACATAGTGACAGATATATTTATAGTAGTAATTTTAATATTACTACTATTATCAATAAGATGGA
>JAYEIM010000121.1:0-38463 GCA_034660095.1 Campylobacterota bacterium
GATATATATTAAGTTTTGTTTTAACATTAATATTGAGTATAAATGTATTTGCCAAAGAGCAAATAAATATTAATTTTAATAATTTAGAGATTGATGATTTTATAAAAATTACATCAAAAATTATGAATAAAAATATATTATTGACCTCTAGAATAAAGGGAAAAATTGATTTTGTATCAAATAAACCTATATATAAAGAAGATATGATAAATATTTTAATATATGTACTTGAGTCAAAAGGTTATACTGTTTTAGAAAATGAAGGGATATTAAGAGTGATAAAACTTTCAAATGTTGCTAAATACAATGCTCCTGTATATAATAACTCTAAAAATTTAAAATCACATAAAGTTATCACTGAAGTTTTTAAAATAGACAATATAAATGTGGATTATGTAAGCTCTAAAATACGACATCTTATAAGTAAAAGTGCGAAACTTGTAACAGATAAAGAGTCAAATACAGTAGTTATAACTGACTTTGTGGCAAATATAGAAACAGTAAAAAAAGTTATCTCTATTATCTCAAAAGATGCTAAAAAAACTATAAGAACAATTGAGTTGAAAAATATAAAAGGCTCTTCTATATTGTCTGATTTAAAAAGTGTAGCAAAATCTGTTTTTAATGAAAAAATACTTGAGCAGAAAGTTGCGATTTTACTTAATAAAGATATAAACTCTATTATGTTTGTAGGAAATAAAAATAATGTTGAATTTTTAGTAAAATATCTTAAAGATATAGATAAAAAGGGTAGCTTAGTAGAAAAAACTGTAGAGGTGATTGATTTAAAAAATGCAGAAGCAAAAAATATACTTAAAATTATCACAGGAGTTATTGGTCAAAAAGTATATAAAAATAAAAATAATAAACCATTTGCTTCAATAGAAGAGGAGTCTAACTCTATAGTTTTGATGGGTCCAAAAGAGGAAATAAGTTATTTTACTACACTGATAAAAAAACTTGATGTAGATAGACAGCAGGTTTATGTTCAAGCACGAATAATAGAAGTGAGTGAAAAAAGAACACGAGATGTAGGTATAAAATATGGACTAACAGGAAGTATGTCAAATTCAAATGGGCTTACTAGTTTAAGTGCTAATTTAGCTGAAAACTATTCTATGCCTGCAATACCATTAGTTAGTAGCACTGGCGGTGTTATAAATAAAGATGTTTTAGCTATGGGAGCTAGTATAAACCTTTTAAATCAAAATGGTGCAGCAGATATAGTTAGTGAACCGTCACTACTTTGTATAAATAATAAAAAATCAACAATATATGTGGGGCAAACAGTTTCAATTAAAACTACATCAAGTACTACATCAGCAGGTATACCTAATAATAGTTTTAAAAGAGAAGATGTGGGTTTAACACTATCAATCAAGCCTAGAATTTCAAATGGTGGAAAAGTATTATTAGAAATTGTAACAAAAGTTGAAGATGTTAGTCCAACTACTACAAATGAACAACCTGATACTTCAAAGAAAGAGCTAGAAACAAGTGCTATTGTAAATAATGGTGAAAGTGTAATTTTAGGTGGTTATATTAAGGCAACTAATAGCTCGACTATAGATAAAATACCTTTATTGGGAGATATACCTTTGCTTGGTGCTTTATTTAGAAATACAAGAGAAGTTAATGATAAAATAAATCTTGTGATAATAATCACACCATATATTATTCCTAAATCAAAAGATTTAACATATATTAGAAATCAACTTGCACAACTTAAACTTTTAGAAGATAAATATACAAAAGATACTATTTTAAGACTTGAAAAAGCAAAACTAAATGCTAAAAAAGAGGATTTAATAAGAGAACAAGATAAAATATCTCTTGATGAACAAAAAGATGATTTAAAAGATGACATGATAGATTTTTCAGAAGATAAAAAAGAGTATGAAGATGAAAAAGAAGAAGAGATGAAAAAAGAACTTACCGAGGATGAAAAACTACATCAACAAAGGGTAAGCGAGATATTTGGAATTTAATAGATGTTAAATATAAATGAGATCCATAATATAAATTTAGAAGTAGTAGAATATGAAAACTATATAGATGCTTTAAAAAGTTTTGTTCTATTTACTAAAATAGAAGATAAGATTGTAATAGTTGTAACTAAACAACATCTTAGTGTTTCATTTGATTATTTATCAAAACAAAACTTAGAATTTGAAGTTGTATTTCTAAATGAGATATCATTTGATAAGTTATATAGTAAAGTTATAGAGATAAAAACAGATAAACAGATGTCTGATATAACACAATCAACACAAGAAGCTACAAATGATGAAGAAGATGATATTGGCAGTGTAGCTGAATTTCTTAAAACATCTTCAGATATTATGACTAGTGAAGAGTCTGCACCTATTATTAAGTTTGTAAATTCACTTTTTTATCAAGCTATAAAGAAAAAATCATCAGATATACATATAGAACTTCATGAATTTAAAGGGGAAGTAAGATATAGAATTGATGGTGTTTTAGTAAAACATATAGAGTTAGATAAAAAAATTATGACTTTAGTTGTAAGTCGTATAAAAGTTATCTCAAATCTTGATATAAGTGAAAAAAGAGTTCCTCAAGATGGAAGAACAGCTATTAAAATTGCTGGAAAAACTTTAGATATAAGGGTTTCTGTATTACCAACTTTTTATGGTGAA
Source organism: Campylobacterota bacterium (assembly GCA_034660095.1). Lineage (GTDB taxonomy): Bacteria > Campylobacterota > Campylobacteria > Campylobacterales > Arcobacteraceae > JAIOSF01. The sequence goes on from JAYEIM010000121.1 coordinate 2,661, forward strand.
AGAGTTGTTATGAGAATATTAATGCAAAGTGATGATATACCAACTCTGCAAAATCTTGGAATTTCTACTAAAATTACTGAACAACTAGCTACACTTACTCAAAATTCTTATGGAATGATACTAGTTACTGGTCCTACAGGAAGTGGTAAATCTACAACTCTACATGCACTTCTTCAAACTATAGAAAATAGTGAAAAAAATATTATAACAGTTGAAGATCCAGTTGAATATAAGAGCGATAAAATAAATCAAATACAAGTAAATGAAAAAGTTGGATTAACTTTTGCATCAGGATTAAGAAGTATTTTAAGACAAGATCCAGATGTGATAATGGTAGGAGAAATTAGAGATAGTGAAGCAGCTTCTATTGCTATACAATCTGCCCTTACAGGTCATTTAGTATTTTCTACACTTCATACAAATAGAGCACCTGCGGCTATAACTAGATTGCTTGATATGGGGCTTGAAAGATTTTTGCTCTCCTCTTCTATTTTGGGAGTATTGGCTCAGAGATTAGTTCGAAAACTTTGTGAAGAGTGCAAAGAGGAAGATATAGTAGCTGAGCTTCATCTTGATGAATATAAGCTAGATAAAGATATTAAAGTATATAAAGCATGTGGATGTAATGAATGTAATTTTACTGGTTATATTGGAAGAGTTGCTATTGCAGAACTATTTTTAATAAATGACAAAATAAAAGAGATATTGCAGAATAATGTTGATGATGAACAACTTATGCAAATGGCAATTGATGATGGTATGATAACTTTAGGTGATCAAATAAATGATATGTTAAAAAATGGCGAAACATCTTTAAATGAAGTTGTTAGAATGGGTATAAAATAGTTATTATGCATAAAAAAGCTATCTCTTTAGTGGAAGTGATGGTGTCTGTTGCACTTATTAGTATAATTATTGTTAGTATATTAAAAATCAAAGATAACAATCTTTTTTTTATAGAAAAATTTAAAACTACATCACTAAATAATGGTTATATATCGCTAGTGTCTATACCTTTTAATGTAAATATGAGAAATGAAAAGATTAGACTGGGGGATAAAATTAATTTTGATGATGATGAGATAAGAAGAGAGTTAAAAGATATAAAAATTATTTTAGAAGATATTAAAATCAAAGATATTGAGTTGCCAACAAATGATTATATAAAAACTGCAGAAATTATACATAGTAAATACACTATAGAAAAAGATATATCAAAAATATTTTATACATTTAAGCTGCAACAATGAAGCAATATAAATCTTTTACATTAGTTGAGATACTTATTTCTATATCATTGTTTTCAATAATAGTATTGTTTTTATATCAATCATTAAATATAACACAAAAAAGTAATCAATTTTATACTGAAAAACTAAATGATAAGCAAGAGATAAATAATATAAAAAAGATTTTATTTTTAGATTTAATTCACTCTATAGATTCAAAATTTACAATAGAACTTGATAATGACAATAACAATATATTTAAATTAAACTCTACAAACTATTATCACAATCCATTTTATAATAATATTACATATCTCATAACAAAAGAGCAAAATTTAGTTAGAATTGAAAGTGATAAAAAATTTGATAAAAACAAATTGAATGATGATTTTTTTGAAAATTCTTATATTGATATATTAGATAGTAATATTACAAAATTTAAAATATCAAAAAATAGTATTGAAACATTGGATGATAAAATTGCCATCTATATAGAAAAAAATAATGAAGAAAAAATTATTTTTGGATTTTAAAAAAGAGGAAATATGAAAGAAAATAAAAAAACACTTACAATTATAGATACTTTTGGATTTTTGTTTAGAAGTTATTATGCACTACCACCATTAAAATCACCCACAGGCTTTCCAACTGGTATGCTTACAGGTTTTATGAACTTTATAAGTGGAATAGGGCGTGATTTTAAAACTGATTATTTAGTGTTTGCACTTGATAGTAAAGGTAAAACTTTTAGAAGTGATATATATGAAGAGTATAAATCTCATCGTCCAGATTCACCAGATGATTTAAAAGCTCAACTTCCAGTTGCTATTGATTTTATACGAAAAATGGGATTTGTAACAGCTAGTGAGGTTGGTTATGAAGCAGATGATATTATAGCTTCTCTAGCTTGTGATGGTGCTAAAAATGGTTTAAAAGTAAGAATTGTAAGTCACGATAAAGATTTATATCAATTAATAGGTGATGATATCTTTATGTTTGACCCTATGAAAAAGAAAGTTGTGAGTCGTGACAATTGTTTTGATAAGTATGGAGTATATCCAGAACAATTTATCTGTTACCAATCTTTACTAGGGGATAGTGCAGATAATGTTCCAGGGGTTAAAGGTGTAGGAGCTAAAACAGCTATGGCTTTAATTCAGCAGTTTGATAATCTTGATAATATATATGCAAATATTGAAAATATTGAGAAACCAAGATGGCAAAAACTTTTAAATGAGGGTAAAGAGTTAGCTTATATAAGTAAACAATTAGTTACATTAGATAAAGATTTTCATGCATTAAAACATCTAGGGGATATAGATACTTTAGAGTTACCAAAAGAGAATCCAGTTTTAAAAATTGCAGAGACTTTACATGAGTATGGGATGAATAGAATTATTGATAAAGTTCATAAAGAGGGGTTGAATTATAAAACAAATATTCCAAGCTCTTATGATGAATCAAAATTTAATTTAACTAAAGTAAAACCAAAAGAGGTTTTTAATTGTGAATATATTTTATTGAATGATGTAAATAAATTATTTGAAACTTTGAATACAATTCCAAAAAACTCTTTAGTAGCCTTTGATACAGAAACTACTGGACTTGATGCAAAAGATGTTGATATAGTTGGATTTTCATTTTGTTGGGAAAGTTCGAAGTCATATTATGTTCCAATAGGGCATTTTTATTTAGGTGTTGAAGATCAAGTATCAAAAGAGGATGCTAAAAAAGCAATTGAGATGTTAAATACTCATAAGCTTATACTTCAAAATTTTAAATATGATTTTTTGGTTGTTCAAAATAATTTTAATATAGACTTAAAACTTTTTGCTGATACTATGATAATGGCATGGTTACTAGATAGTGACAAACCTGTAGGTATGGATAAATTAGCTTATAGATTTTTTGATAAATATACAACAATAGCATTTAAAGATATAGTAAAAAAAGGTGAAAATTTTTCAAATATAAATCTTGAAGATGCTTGTAAATATGCTGCCGAAGATGCCTTTATCACTTTTAAACTATATCATAAGATTTTAGAATTATTTAACGATAATGATGAAGAGTATTTGATGAAAATAGCTAAAACTATAGAGTTTCCTTTTGTAAATGTATTAAATAATATAGAATCAAAAGGTATAAAAGTAGATATAGATTTTTTTAATAATTTAAAAGATAAAAGTAAAGAAAATATATCTAAACTACAGAGTGAAATATTTGAATTATCTGGAATTGAATTTAATATAAACTCTCCAAAACAGATGGGTGAAATATTGTTTGATAGATTAAATTTAACAGCATCTAAAAAAACAAAAACAGGATATAGTACAAATGAATCTGTTTTATTAAAAATAAAAGATGAGCATGATGTTGTACCAAAAATTTTAGAGTATAGAGAGGCTTTTAAGTTACATTCAACTTATATAGAACCAATATTGGAGCTTGGAAAGAAAAATAGTGAACATAAAATATATACCTCGTTTTTACAAACAGGAACAGCAACAGGAAGATTAAGTAGTAAAAACCCAAATCTACAAAATATACCAGTGCGTAGTGAAGCAGGTAGGGCTATTAGAGAAGGATTTGTAGCATCAAAAGGTTATAAACTTGTTGGTATTGACTATTCTCAAATTGAGCTTAGATTACTAGCTCATTATAGTAAAGATCCAGCTTTAGTTGAGGCATTTGTAAATGATAAAGATATACATCTACAAACAGCGGTTAAAATTTTTGGTGAAGATGATGCTAAAAGTAAAAGAAATATAGCAAAATCTATTAACTTTGGTTTATTGTACGGTATGGGAGCAAGAAAACTAGGGGAACAACTTGGAATTCCTGCAAAAGAAGCAAAAATATATATTGATAGTTATTTTGAAAGTTTTGATACGGTTAAAGATTATTTACAGTCAATACAAGATAATGCTATGCAAAATGGATATGTAAAAACTTTAAGTGGTAGAAAAAGAAGATTTGATTTTGAAAATGCTACAGGTATGATGAAAGCAACATATCAAAGAGAATCAGTTAACACAGTGTTTCAAGGAAGTGCTTCAGATCTTATAAAACTTGCAATGTTAAAAATTGATATGAAATATAAAAATAGTGATGATGTAAAGATGTTGCTTCAAATACATGATGAATTGATTTTTGAGATTAGAGATGAATTAGTAGATGATACTACCTCAAAACTTATATATATAATGGAAAATATATCTAAACTAGAAGTTCCTCTTAAAGTTGGTGTATCTATTGGAGATAGTTGGGCTAAATTAAAATAATATTTTAAGGATATATTTTGATTTTAAATAGTACATCCCTTTGACAAAAATAATTTTTTTTGATAGAATAACAATAAATTGAATTAATAAGGGTGTAATTATGATTAAAAAATTACGAAAATTTAGCAATACGACTATTTTATGTATCATGGATGATGAAAAATTAAAGAGTGTTATAAAAAATAAACTTGATAATTGTAAAGAGTTTATTTGTCTTCAAGAGACCAATAGAAACCTAGAAGATATTGACTTTGATATTTTATTGATAGATCAAAGTTATAATGCATTTGCAGAGATAATGCAAAAAATAAAGATACAAAAACCTCTTCTTCCTAAAATTGTTATTTTAAATGATAAAACAGAACAAAATATTGTTGAATGTATAAATTCAGGTGCATATTCAATTTTATCTAATCCTTTACATTTAGAAGATTTAGAGTTATCTATTGTTATGGCATTAAATCAATCTAAACGAGTAGATAAAATATGTTTAGACGATAATATATATTATGATTCGTATAGGGAAAGATTCTATAATGATTCTGGTGCAATCGCCTTTACTAAGTTTGAATTTCAAGTATTAAAATTATTATTAGATAATAGTAATAAAATAATTGGCTATGATGAGATTAAAGAAAAAGTGTGGAAAGAGAAAAAAATGAGTATTTTCACTATGAGAAATGTTATAAATAAAATTAGAAATAAAACATATTATAATATAATTAGAAATAACTCATCATCTGGTTATCAGATAGATAAAATACAATAGTTATATTAGTTAGATTGGAAAAAAATTATGGAAGAACAAATAGTTTCTAAAGATGAAATCGTAGAGATGTTTTCTTTAGGTGTATTAGAAGATAATGATCATGGTTGGTTACTTTATGGGCAAGAGATACAAATCATTGCTCTACATGAAACTGATCCAAAATATATGCAAGATGTAACAAATGCAGAGTACTATAAGCTAGTACCAATTAAAAAATAAATAATAAGGAAAAAATTAATGTCACATTGTCCCTTTTGTAAAAAAAAGATAGCTATGAGTAAAGCATTTTGCTCAAGAAATTGTAAAGAAAATTACTTTCAATTAATAGCTATACAGATTCCAAAATTATTTTTAAAAAGAATTTATGTGTTTTGTAGTGAAGAGGAGAGAGAGAAAGAGATAGTAGATTTTGCAACACGACATAAATGGAGACTCGACCTATTGAAAAATAAAATAGAAGATGAAGCTATAAAAATGGGATATATAGAAGATCCGATAAAAGAGTAAAAAGATTTAAAAGTTAATTCTAATTAGTTTTAAATCTTTTTAGTATAGTTATATAAACTATTAAACACAACACTGCAAATATAAAAGATATAATCATCCCCATAGTTAGCCATGTAGTTCCAAGTAAAAATCCAAGCTGAATATCTGGTTGTCTAAATAGTTCTGCAATTATTCTCATAATTGAATATAAAATTACATACAACAATCCAAGTTGACCATCAAATTGTTTTTTTGTTCTTATTATAAATAGTATTATGAATACAATAAAACCCTCTAAAAATGCTTCATAAAGAGCAGATGGATGTCTTAGTACATTATCTACATAAATACCCCATGGTACATCTGTAACACGCCCTACAAGTTCTTGATTTATAAAATTACCAATTCTTCCGAATATATATCCTAAAGGAACAGCAAGTGCTGCAATATCAACCATAAACCAAAAACTAATTTTATTCTTTTTACACCATAAAAGTGAAGCTATAATAAATCCAGCTAATGCACCATGATAACTCATACCAGAAATACCTACAAAAGTACCATCTGCTGCAAATGGATTGAATATTTGCCAAGGTTGAGTTAGATAATATGTAGTGTTAGTATCATAAAATAGTATATAACCAATTCTAGCACCCAATATAACACCAATTTCAACCCACCATATATAACTATCAAGGGTATCTTTTGAAATGTCAAGATTGTCTTTTTTTACAATCCAATGACCTATGTAAATAGCACTTAAGAGGGCCATTGCATACATTATTCCATACCAATGTACAGATATTGACGCTATATTAAATGCTACAGGGTCAAAATTATTATATATATTATTCCATGATTCCATATTTTATACTTTATAGTGCATCTGCTATTAGTTCAATAGGGTTTTTAAATATTACATCAGAATTGGTTCTACCTAAACTATCTGTAATTTGCATACGACAAGCACTACACTCAGCACTAACAATATTTGCTTTTGTATTATTAATCATAGCTGCTTTTTTTACACCTACAGCTTTTGCAATATGGTACTTTTCGCTCTGCATTGTAACTCCACCAAATCCACAACATTCGTTTGAGTCACTCATCTCCTCGATCTTATAATTTTGATTTAATAGTTTTCTTGGTTCTTTATATACATTTTGCATCTTTTTTGCATGACATGGGTCATGATATGTGACAATATCTTTCATTTTTTTACCATTTGATGATAATATATCTTTTAACTTGGTATTATTTTCTAGCCATTTTGTAGCCATATGAATTTTACTACTTAACTTTACTGCTCTTTTTTTCCAATCTAGTTGATCATGTAGGTAATGTTCCCAATCAGTATTTATCATAGCGCTACAAGTAGCTTCAGGTATAATAATCGCATCTACTTCATCGATAAATGATTCAAAATATACAATATTTTCTTTTATAAGATAATCAACAGTATCAAAATCACCTGTAAAATATGCAGGTGCCCCACAACATAATTGTTTTTTAGGAATCATCACATCTGTTTCAAGTGTTTTTAGTATTTTTAATAAACTTTTTCCTATATTAGTATAGGCATAATTTCCCATACAGCCTATAAATATTGCTACTTTATTGTTTAATTTACTCTTACTCTCGTTCCCAAGCTCCAGCTTGGGAATGGTATATTTTATTTGTTCTGGGTAGCTATTTAAAAATGACTTTCTATCTGCAAAAGGTAAAGTTCTGTCTTTTATCATCTCTATTGGAAAATTTAATCTAAATTTTCCACTTTGTTTTTCATTGTTTATTTTAAGTCCACAAGTTTGAAATACCCAACCCATTTTTGCTAAAAAGTCCATAATCTTTCTATTTCTAAGTAAAAAGAAAAAAGCCCGTTTGTACCAAGCTATGCCATACTTTTTAGCTATATCAGATCTTACTTGCTCTATTATCATATCTGTTGGTAAATCATTTGGACAAACCTCTACACAGTTAGTACATAAAAAACAACTTTCAAAAATATCTTTTGCATTTTTATCTAATTCTAATTCATCTCTTTTATAGGCACCAAGAAGGTCTATAAAACCCCTAGGCGATGTTGTTTCATCTTGATTTACATTAAAAATTGTACATACAGTTTTACACTTACCACATTTGATACAATCATCACTAATATCTGTATAATTAAATTTATTGTTCACTATTTAAAACTCTCCATTAATTCTTCTAATTCTAAAAATTTATCAACTTTATCTTCATAACTATTATTTAGTTCATCAAGTTTACTACTAATTACAGATAAGCCATCTTTTTCGTAACATTTTGGATCCATAATACAGTTGTTTAGTTCCTCTATTTTTAACTCTAACACCTCTATCTCTTTTGGTAAATTTTCATAATCTCTTTTATCATTATATGTTAATTTTGATTTTACCTTAACAATATTTTCTTCAACCACTGGTATCTCTTCTATTTTAGTAGTATTATTTAATTTTTCTATCTCTTTTAGATGTTTTTCATCTTTTTCATCTTCAAGATATTCACTATATTTTTGATAACTCTCCTCAAGTAGTCCATCACCTTTAAATATATATAATTTTTTTGCAATCTTATCTACAAAGTATCTATCGTGACTAACAAATATTAATGCACCTTGAAAATTTGCTAGATATTGTTCAAGGATATTAATAGTTGGTATATCCAAATCATTTGTAGGTTCATCCATAATCAATACATCAAATTGTTTAGTAAAAAGTAGGGCAAGGGCTATTCTGTTTTTTTCTCCACCACTTAAAAGTCCAACTTTTTTATCTAGATATTCTCTTGGAAATAAAAAATCTTTAAGATACCCAAAAACATGCATATTTCTTCCATCACTAAGAATTACTCTATCTCCACCATTTGGACAAAAATTATGCATAATTGTTTGCTCTTCATCTAACATCTCTCTGTGTTGGTCAAAATATCCAACTTTAAATTCACCTTTTTTAAATTCACCCTTATCAATTTTAATTCGTTTTAGCATAACTTTTAAAATAGTTGATTTACCACTTCCATTTGGACCAACTATTGCTATAGTATCTTTTTGTAATATTCTAGTTGTAAAGTCCTTAATAAGTGGTTTGTTTCCTAATGTAACATAGATATTGTTAAGTTCATATAGCATCTTTTTTTTGTTTTTAGTGTCACCATCATTAAATGATTTTTGCTCCCTTTGAATATCTAATCTCATTTTATTTATTTTTGCTGGATTTGACTTGACTCTCTTTTTTAAATCAAAATAGTTGTCTTTTCTTAATACATTTCTTTTTCTTCTAGCAGTTACACCGTGTTGCATCCAATGTGCTTCAGCTCTTAATTCTCTTACTAAATTATCATGCTCTTTTTGAAGGTTTATCATATTTTGCTCTTTTTGTGCAAGATAGTCTTTATACCCCCCTCTATACTTTGTAAGTTCTCCACCTTCAATCTCTATAATACTTGTAGCAATATTATCTAAAAAATATCTATCATGAGATATAAAAAGAAGTGTAAAATTTTCTTTTAGAAGTATCTCTTCCAAAAACTCTACCATATAAACATCAAGATGATTTGTTGGTTCATCTAAAAGTAATATATCAGGTTTTTTTAGAATTAATCCTGCTAAACCAACACGACGCTGTTCCCCACCACTCAAAAGATTTACATCCTTATATTCATAGTGTTTTAGATCAAATTCTTGAAGAACTCTTTGTATTTTATTGTCTAAATCCCAAGCATTGTGATGATCTAAAAAAGTAGTTAAACGTGCTTGTTGTTTAAGTAGTTCTTTATTTTCCCAGTCATCAGCTAAGAGTAAAGAGAGAGCATCATAATCTCTTTGAGCAACTTTTAATTCTACTAATTGCTCCTCAATGGCATCTCTTACAGTAAGTCCAACTTTAAATACTGGCTGTTGATCTAACATCTCTATTTTAAGTGATTTATCTATGGCTATTTCACCACTATCAGGCTCTACTTCTTTCGTGATAATTTTCATAAAAGTTGATTTGCCTTGACCATTTTGACCAATTATCGCAACTCTTTGCTTCTCTTGCAAAGTAAAACTAACATCTTTTAAAATAGTTTTTATATCGTATTGTTTATTTATCTTTTGTAGGTCAATTAATGCCATATATTTTTAATAATCTCTTTTCTTTCTCATTCTAGACAACTCTTTTTGTACAGATATATTTATCTCATCATCTGCATCAAAATCTAAAGCATAATTTCGTTCATCATAATCAACACTATTTAAAACTATTTTAATAGCTTCCATTCTTGCTTTGTGTTTATCATCGCTTCTTACAATATTCCAAGGGGCTGATCTTGAGCTTGTTCTTTTAAGCATCTCATATTTTTTTTCACTAAACTCATCCCAAAGATCTTGAGCTTGAAGATCAACTTCACTAAGTTTCCATTGTTTTAACGGACTAGTTCTTCTACTCTCAAATCTTTCTAGTTGCATAGCTTTTGATACACTAAAATATAGTTTTATTAGAATAATATCTTGCCTTACTAGGTCATGTTCAAAGTTAACAACATCTTCCATAAATATCTCATATTGATGTTCAGTACAAAATCCAAATACAGGTTCCACCATAGCTCTATTGTACCAACTTCTATCAAATAATACTGCTTCTCCATTAGTAGGAAAATGCTCTATATATTTCTGAAAAAACCATTGTCCTTTTTGAGTTTCAGTTGGTTTTCCAAGAGCTACAACTCTATAATGTCTAGCATTCATATATCTAGTCATTCGACGGATTGCTCCACCTTTTCCACTTGCATCTCTTCCTTCAAAAAGTATAATCATTTTTTTACCAGATTTCTCAAGGTATTTTTGCATTTTTATAAGTTCTATCTGGTATTGTTGCATCTGTGCATTGTCATATACTTTTTGAATACCTGCTTGTAAAGTTACTAAATCTATATTTTTATAATCGCCAACTAAAGATTTAAGGAATTTATTTTCATCTTTTATTTTATTTGTTTTTGCAGTAAGAGTCTCTGTTTCAGTTTGTTTTATATTTTTAGTTGTATCTTTTTTTTGAGTTTTAATATCTCTTTTTATAACTTGTGAAGACTTAGAAACAGTATCTTTATAATCTTCCAATAGTCCATAAGCTTTTATATCAGTAAGGTTATCAACTTTATCATATCCCAAAACTTTCATATATCTTTTTTTATTTAATTGAAATCTAGCAACAAACTTTTTTCCAAAAGTTGGATGTGTGGTTTTTGATTTATACAAACCCGTATATTGAGTTCTTTCAAAATTGTTTAAATTCATTTATAGTACCTTCGCAAATGTATTTTGAGCTTCCATTAACTCTATCTCTTTTGAACCACTTACAATTATATTTTTATCTTCTTTTGTAAATTTATGTGATATTTGATCAGGATAATCAACAGTATTTAAAATATGCTTAATACATCCTAGCCTTGCTTGTTTTTTATTATCACTTCTTACTATTGTCCATGGGCAAGTATCTGTATTTGATGCCATTAACATTGAAAATTTAGCAATAGTATATTTATCCCATAACATTTGAGACTCTTTATCTACAGGACTTAATTTATATTGTTTAAGAGGGTCAAATTCTCTTGCATCAAATCTTTTTCCTTGCTCTTTTTTAGAAACTGAAAAATAAAACTTTAGTAGTGTAATACCTGACTTTACAAGCATATCTTCAAATTGTGGAACTTCTCTTAAAAATTCATGATGTTCATCTGGCGTACAAAATCCCATAACAGGTTCAACTCCACCTCTGTTGTACCAAGATCTATCAAAAAGTACAATTTCACCTGCAGATGGTAGATGTTTTGTATATCTTTGAAAATACCATTGTGATCTCTCTGTATCGCTTGGTTTTTCTAAAGCTACTACTCTGGCTCCCCTTGGGTTTAGATGTTCTGTAATTCTTTTTATTGTTCCACCTTTTCCAGCTGCATCTCTACCTTCAAATATCATAAGAACTTTTAAACCTTTATCTTTTACATGATTTTGGAATTTTAGTAATTCTATTTGTAGTTGAGTTAAAGTTTTTTGATACTCTAGAGTCTCTTTTTTAACCCAGATTTGTACTTTTTTCCCTTTCTCTTTCAATTTTGTTCTTTTTCTTTTAAAATTATCAGGTTTATGCTTGTGATCCAAATGTGTATCAATCTCTTCCCCATCTTTAAACTCATCATTTATAATTGATCTACCTTTTCCCATAAATTTATCCTTTTTTATTGTTTTAATAGTTGATTCTATTATAGCTAATTACCCTTATAAACTAATTACAAAGCTCTATTAAGTAAGATTTGGATAGAATCTAAGAATGAATAATAAAAACTTTTTAAAGATCCCTAGTTACATAAAACAATTAGATATTTCTGAGATATTAGATAACCTTTATTTTTATTCATATCACAATAAATATTTACAAAAAATACAAAAAACAGATATTGAAAAAGATGATCCTCACTATATAAGTACATATAGTAGTTTTGTTGGTGAAGTATTTGAAAATATTATTTACGAATTATTATTAAAATATGCAATAGAAAATGATGATATAACTAAATTTGTCCTAAAAGGACCACATCAAGACCACTATGAAAATTTGAAAAATGGTCTGATGATAGATAGAAATTCACAGATTGTATATAAAGCTGGGTACAAAGATGTTACAGAATTTGATGCACTTTTTTTCACTAAAGATAGTGTTTGTTTTGTAGAAAGCACTATAGTGAAAACCACAACAAGTTTAAGAAAAAGATTAAAAAAGAAAAAAGCTCTTTTGGAGATTTTATTTCCTAAACTAAAAGTAAAAGCACTAATTATATTAAGCAAAGGTGCAATGGGTGTAAATGTTTTTCCTAGTTATTGTAGAGTATGGGTTACAGATGCTTTAGATGATGAAAAATTGATTCAAGATTTAATATATCATAATAATGATACAAAAAATAGAAAATTTAAAAAATTTACTGCTAAGAAACTGATCCATTCTAAAGATGTTAGGGTTGCTATATTTAAATATTTTGATACTTTATCTTGGATATTAAAATCATTGAGAAAACAAAACAGTAACACTATAATAGATAATAATTTTTTAACAGATAAAAAAACACTAAAATATTTTGAAATATATAGTAAATTTTATATTGGACATATAGATAGTGATACTTTTATTAAGTTGTTAAGTTATTTAGGAATTAAATCAATTTCTGAAGATATACCTCTGCAAAATATACAAGATGATCAAATTATAGTTACTATTGATCAAACAAAAGATATGTTTTCATTGGTTTATTATCTTAAAATAGTAGGTGACAAGCTTAAAAAGCTTGAAGTTAACGATGATAACCTTATCGTATCAAATAAAGACCCAAAGGGCTTTACCGCATCTGAAACAAAGTTTATGAAGTACTTATTTAAAAATTCATATAAGTTATCCCTTGATAATCTTAAAACTATGAAATCCCTTGATAATTTTAATTAAAAATTTGCTATAATTAGAGAGTCTAGATAGTTCGGGATTCGCCTTTATTTTTTGGGTCCGATACTGTTTTTATACGGCTGATTGTAATTATAGCGGTGTGTAGCACTTCTTTCTTTTTTTAAAGAAGAGATTGTTGCTCCTAAAGTTATATTCTTAGTTGTAGCATTTTGGCTTTTAGGGCCACCTTAAGGTTAACGGCTATCTTGACTTATATTATATTAGGAAAATTTTAAATGAATATTTTAATACTTGGAAGTGGTGGTAGAGAATACTCTATTGGACTTAGCCTCTCAAAAGAAACAGAACAACACAATATAACTTTTTGTCCAGGGAATGGTGCAACAGACCAATTGGGTCAAAATATAAATATAAAAGATTATAATGAATTAGCAATATGGGCTAAAGATAATGATATAGAACTTACAATTGTAGGTCCTGAAGCACCTCTAGTTGATGGTGTGGTTGATATTTTCAAAGAAAATAATTTAACAATATTTGGACCATCTGCTAAAGCTGCACAACTTGAGGGTTCTAAAGTATATATGAAAAATATACTTAAAAAATACAATATACCTACAGCAGCATTTGTAGAAACTTCATCTCAAGATGAGGCTAATTCTTTTATTGATGCACAAAACAGACTACCAATTGTTGTAAAAGCAGATGGACTATGTGGTGGTAAAGGTGTAATCATTGCACAATCAAAAGATGAAGCTAAAGAAGCAGTAAAAGATATGTTAAGTGGAGAGAGCTTTGGTGATGCAGGAAATGCAGTGATTGTTGAGGAGTTTTTAGATGGATATGAACTTTCTATCTTTGCTATTTGTGATGGAGACAATTATGTAGTACTTCCTGCTGCTCAAGATCATAAAAGAATAGGGGATGGAGATACTGGACCAAATACAGGTGGTATGGGTGCTTATGCCCCAACACCTTTAGTAAATGATGAGATTTATAAAAAAGTTGAAGATAGAGTGATTAAACCAACACTTGAAGGTATGAAAAAAGAGGAAGCCCCTTTTGAGGGTGTTTTATTTATTGGAGTTATGGTGGTAAATGGTGAACCAATTATACTTGAATACAATGTAAGATTTGGTGATCCTGAGTGTGAAATACTTATGCCTTTAATGGAATCAAATGTAAGTGAATTATTTTATAAAGGTGCTACAAAACAGCTTCATAATTTTGATTTAAAGATGAAAGATGAATATGGTGTTGCAGTTGTTATGGCAAGTGCAAACTATCCATATAGTAGTAGCGAGCCAGCTCAAATAATTGTTGATGATATACATGATGAAGATTTAATAAATAATTCACATATATCTTATGCTGGAGTAACTAAGCAGGATGATATCTTATTTGCTACTGGAGGTAGAGTATTATTATGTGTAGGTTTTGGTAAAGATATATCTGCTGCACGAAATAGAGCATATGCACTTTGTGGTCAAGTTCATTTTGCTGGTAAAAAAATAAGAACTGATATAGCATATCAAGCTTTAAAGTAGTAGTATGGATAATAATATACAAAATGATAAGATAGATACGTCAAAATTACAGCTATCATCAATAAAATCTAGAATAAAAGCATTTGTAATAGATGATCTTTCTATTACATTATTGGTTATACTAATATTATGGGATCAAATAGAGGCTGCTAATGGTGACCTTTTGGTTATTTTGACAGTAATGAATGCTGCATTTTTTCAGATAATTATTATAAAGTTTATATATCAAACTTTTTTTATATGGTATTATGGGGCAACAATAGGAAAATTTATTGCTAAAATACGAGTAATTGACTTTGATAACTATGGAAAAGTAAGTTTAGTTAACTCCGCTATTAGATCTTCTGGTAGAATTGTGAGTGAAGCAATATTTTACATTGGTTTTTTAGTTGCTAACTATACAGAATCAAAACAAACTTTTCATGATAAAATTGGAAAAACATTGGTAGTTGATGCATAAATCGTTTATTTTAATCTTTCTATTTATAGTTAGTATTATAAATGCGGCAACATTTAGTGATGATGAATATCTTCAAATTGTTGCAAAAGATTTAAATAGTAAAAATGATATAATTACTGCAAATGGTAATGTTATCGCATATTCTCCAGCATTTTACATAACAGCAAAAAAGTTAATTTACGATAAGAATAATTTGAAGTTAGAGTTGTTTGGTGATGTTAACATAATAAAAAACAACGAAACAGTAAGTTTTTCTCAATATCTATTTATCGATTTGAAAAATGAATTAAAAAATATAAAGCCTATGTTGTTGCTTGATAAAAAAGCAAAGCTATGGTTTAATGCATCAGTTGGTAATAGTAATCAAGATAATTTTAAGTTAGAAAATTCAACTTTGTCTAGCTGTGACTGTAAAGACCCATCATGGAGTCTTAGTTTCTCTTCTGGTGATTATAATACAACTAATCAGTGGGTAAATACATATAACACCACTTTATATATAAAAGAATTTCCAATACTTTATACACCATATTTTGGTTTCCCTACAGATGACACAAGAAGAACAGGAATACTACAACCAACTATTGGTTTTTCTAAAGAAGAGGGCTGGATATATGCGCAGCCAATCTATTTTGCACCAAAAGAGAATTATGATATTGAGTATATACCTCAAACTAGACTTAAAAGAGGTTCTGGTCATGCTTTAAAGTATAGATATGTTGACTCTTTATATTCTAAATTAACTTTTGAGATGGGAACTTTTAAAGAGAATGAGGAATATAGAGATGAGATGAACTTGGAAAATAGTTCACATCATGGCTGGGACTTAGAATACTCTCGTACAAAATTATTTTCAAAAAACAATGATATAGATGGTTTAATAATTAAATCTATAGATATGAATGATGTAGATTATATCAATACAAAGTATGATAGTGAAATTACAAATTATACAAATCGTTTTCTAGAATCACAAATAAAGTATTTTTATAATACAAATCAATATTATACAGATATAGATGCAAGATTTTATAATGATATTTCCAAAGAAAATAATGATGATGTTATGCAAGATATACCTACAGTAAATTTACATAAATATTCAAATAGTTTTTTGTTTAATACTTTATCTTATTCTGTAGATATAGAAACAACAAGAAAGAGTAGAAAAACTGGTTTAAATGCAGATAAAACTGATATATATATCCCTATTAGTTATCATCAATATCTATTTAATAACTATATAAACTTATCACTTAGTGAGCAAGTAAACTATACAAATATAAACTATAAAAATGATAATGGTATCTATGAAGATGTAAATTATGGAACAAATAATCATGTAATCTCATTATATACTGATTTAATTAAACCATATGATAATTATCTTCATAGTATTGGTTTAAGTGCTATATATACGAAACCAGATGACTTTAAGCAAACTGGTGATATTTATAATCCTAATCTAAAACCATCTACAAGTAAAAATGATAATTTATCAATTTTTCCAATTGCTAAAAGCACTAAAAGTATATCATTTGGGGTAAACCAGTCAATATATAATAGGGATAATTTAAAAGAGTTAATAAATCATAAGATGAACCAAGTATATGTTTATAATGAAGATGAAAACAAATATATTAAAAATGATTTAGAAAATGACTTATCTTTATTTTATGATTATGGTTCATTATCAAATAGATTTATATATAATTATGATATAAATAAAATAACTTCATCCTCAACAACGTTTAAATTTCTAAAGGATAGCTACTTTACAAATGTTTACTACTCATATTTAGTAGATAAAAATGATTTAGATAAACAACGAAATATTAATTATGATTTAGGATTTGGTTTTTCAAAATATTATAAGGTTTCTTATAAAGAAGATTATGATTTAACAAACAGTCTTAGTAAAAAGAAAGAGTATATGTTTAATATAGATAAAAAATGTTGGGCAATTAATTTTAAACTAATTGATTCTTTAATTGCAACAAATACAACTGATAATACTATATTAAGACAAAATATAGTTTATATGGAGTTTAATTTAAAACAACTATTTCAAACAACTAAAAGATATACATTTAAAGAGAGGAGAGAGTAATTGAAATTTAATAACCAAATTTTTAAAAATAGAGATGAAGCTGCTGATTTACTTTATGAAGAGCTTCCAACTGAAGCGATGCAGCAAGAGGAGTGGATAATATTGGCTATATCAACTGGTGCTGTTCCTATCGCATTATCATTATCAAATAAACTTAATGCCACATTTGATTACCTTTTTACAAAAAAAATATTTACAAAAAAAAATAATGAATGTGAAGTTGCAATTATTACAGAAACACAAGAGATAGTTATACATGAGGAACTAATGAGCTCTTTTTCATTGGATCTTGAAGATCTATATGCTCAATCCAAAGAAGTTTATAGTAAAGCAATAAAAAAGTATAAGCATAAATACCGTAATAATTTAGATATAATTGATTTAGAAAATAAAAATGTATTATTGGTTGATGAGGGTTTAAATACTGGATTGACAATGATGGCATGTATTAAATCTGTTATAAATGAAAAAGCTAAATCTATTTGTGTTGCAGTGCCTGTATTGCCTGAGGTTACAATAAATGATATTGAAGCTATTGCTGATGATTTATATTATATACAGGCACCGGCACATTTTATATCTATAGATTTCTATTATGAAACTTTAGAAGAATTAAATTTAGAAGATATAGAAAAATTAAAAACAAATTAAAAAAGATGAAAAAAGGAAAATAGATGTCAACAATATGTGAATTAGAATTAAATAACAATAAAGAGGTATTTGAATTTGACAAAGTTGCTAAACAAAGTAATGGATCAGTTCTTTTAACGTCAGGAAAAACTGTAATAATGGCAACAGTAGTATCTGAATTTGATAATCCTGTAAGTGAAGATTTTACACCATTAACAGTTCAATATATTGAAAAAAACTATGCTGCAGCTAAATTTGCAGGTGGATTTATGAAAAGAGAGGGTAAGCAAAGTGATTTTGAAACTTTAACATCAAGAGTAATTGATAGAAGTTTAAGACCATTATTCCCAAAAGGTTATGTGTTTCCAACAACTATTACTGTTATGGTGCTAAGTGTTGATTTAGATGCTGATTTACAAGTATTAGCATTAAATGCTGCTTCAGCTGCATTATATACATCAAATATTCCAGTAGATAGATCAGTTTGTGCAACAAGAATAGGTAAAATAGATGGAGAATTAGTAGTTAATCCATCTTTAAATCAAATGGAAAATTCAACTTTAGATCTTTTTATTGCAGGAACATCAAGTGAACTTTTAATGATAGAGATGAAAACTATATCTACACAAGAGATGGTTGAAGTAGATTTAGAAAGTTTTACTAAAATACATAATATAAATGATATAAGTGAAAATGATTTAGTTGATGCTATATCGATAGCTTCAGATACTATTACTACGGTTAATACTACATATGAAAAAAGTTTCGAATTTGCAAAACAGCAAGTTGAAGATGTTGATTTAATGGCTATAAATATTGAAGAATCATTAATACAATATGTAAAAGACAATTATTCAACAAAAATTAAAGATGCAATTAAAGTTATGGCTAAAAAAGAGAGATATAGTGGATTGAACGATATCTCTAAATTAATTTTAAATGATGAATATATTATAGATAATGAGATAGAATTAAAAGATATTAGAGAAGCTGTAGAGATAGTTAAAAAAACTATTGTTAGAGATATGATTATAAATGAAAAATTAAGAGCAGATGGAAGAGGTCCAAGAGATGTAAGACCAATCACTATAGAAACAAATATATTGCCATCTGCACACAGTAGTTGTTTATTTACAAGAGGTGAAACACAATCTTTAGTTGTAGCAACATTAGGGAACAATAAAGATGCACAAATGTATGAAAGATTAACTTCAAAAGGTACATTAAATGAATCATTTATGGTTCATTATAACTTTCCAGGATTTAGTGTTGGTGAAGCAAAACCAATATTTGGAGTAAGTAGAAGAGAATTAGGTCATGGAAACTTAGCAAAAAGAGCATTAGAGTCATCAATAGATAAAGATTATACAGATACTATTAGATTAGTTTCAGAAATTTTCGAATCAAACGGAAGTTCATCTATGGCAACAGTTTGTGGCGGTTCTATGGCACTAAAAGCAGCAGGAGTTCCAACTTCATCATTAGTTGCAGGTGTGGCAATGGGTGGCATCTTTGAAAAAAGTGGTGAAGATGATAAATATGTAATCTTAACAGATATTATGGGGCTTGAAGATCATGATGGAGATATGGACTTTAAAGTTACAGGTACTTTGACAGGTATTACAGCACTTCAAATGGATATAAAACTGGGAGGAATTGCTTTAGATATATTAAAAGAAGCATTAGAGCAAGCAAAAGATGGCAGAATTCATATATTAGAGCTTATGAATGAAGCGGCAAAAGATATTGTTCCTAGTGATGCATTACCACTAATTGAGCAGTTTAGTATAGACCCAAGTAAAGTTTTAGCAGTTATTGGAAAAGCTGGTTCAGTAATTAGAGAAATAATTGAGAAATGGGAAGTGTCAATAGATTTAGATAAAGCAAGTGGAAATGTAAAAATAACAGGTGATAATAAAGATAATATTCTAGGTGCAGTGGAGCATGTTAAAAATATATCATCAAATGCAAGATCTTTTCAAAAAAGAGAAGTTATTAATTTTGAAAAATTATATGAAGTAGATCAAGTATTAAATGGTAAAGTTGTAAGAATTGCAGATTTTGGTGCATTTATTGAACTACCAAAAGGTGGAGAAGGCTTACTTCATATATCTAAAATTTCTAAAAAAAGAGTTTCGAAAGTTAGTGATGTATTAAATGAAAATGATATGGTAAGTGTTAAAGTATTAAAGATCAGTAAGGATAGAATAGAGCTTATATCAGCTGATTTATAACCATTTTTTTAGATTAGTTTAAACTAAGTTTAGTTATAGTTGTTAGATAAAGATTATTTTAATTCGTTGAAGGAAATGAAAATGAAGTTATTAATTGTAGATGATTCTACTATGTTAAGAGATATGTTATCATATGCACTAAATGAAGGTGGGTATAATGATGTAACGGAAGCTATTGATGGAGTTGATGGTTTAGATAAATCAAAAATGACCACTTATGATTTGATTATCACTGATGTAAATATGCCAAATATGGATGGTTTAACATTAGTAAGTGAGCTTAGAAAGTTACCTCAGTATTCAAAAACACCAATTTTGGTTCTTACAACAGAGAGAAGTGATGAGATGAAATCAAAAGGTAAAGCAGCTGGAGCTACAGGATGGATTGTAAAACCATTTGTTCCAGATCAGTTATTAAAAGCTGTTAATATTTGCTTAAAAAAGAGATAATAAAATATAATTTAAATAAAAGGGTGTAAAATGTCTGGATTTGATATATCAATGTATAGGGATATGTTTGTAGAGGAAGCTGAAGAGCTATTTGAATCTGCAGATAATGTTTTACTTGAAGCTGAAAAAAATGGTTCATTAACTGATGATGAGATGGGTCAACTATTTAGAGATGTTCATACTTTAAAAGGGAGTGGTGCTTCTGTTGAGTTAGCATACTTTGCTGAGTTTACTCATGATGTAGAGAACATGATGGATAAACTTAGAAATCATGAGATAGAGTTTATTCCTGAAATGGCTGGAACTTTAATAGATGGTCTTGATGTTATGAAAGAGATTTTACAACTAGAGTGTGATGATGAGATTACACGAGAACTTTTTACTGAGAAAACACAAGAGTTATTAGTTGTAATTAGAGCATATATTAATGGGGAGGATGCTTCTGCAGATTCATCATCTTCTAGTGAAGTTAAAGAAAGTACACCTGCTCCTACAGAAACAACTTCAGTAGAAAAATCTAATACAAATAAATCTTGGGGATTTTTTGGTGAAGAAACTGCTGAATCAGAAAACGATAATGAAGTTGAATTAAATGAAAACTTTGGATTTTTTGATGATGCAGAAACAATTACTCCTGAAGCTAAAATAGAAGCATCTGAAGTAAAAGATGAACCAAAAGTTTCAGCACCAAAAGCTGCAACTCCACCAAAAGCAAAAAAAGAACTTAAAGAAGCTCCAGTTGCAAAAAAAGCAGCTGCAAGTACAATTAGAGTAAATCTTGATAAAATTGATTTACTTATGAACAATGTTGGTGATCTTGTTATTACAAATGCTATGTTAACTCAATTTAGTACTACTATTGAAGAGGCAAAAGTAAGAAGTTCTGTTCTTGAAAGACTAGAGCTTCTTGAAAGACATATTAGAGATATGCAAGATTCAATCATGAGTATTAGAATGGTACCTATGGAATCAATCTATTCAAAATTTCCAAAAGTTGTAAGAGATATATCTAAAAAACTTAATAAAAAGATTGCTTTTGAGCATGAAGGTGATACTGTTGAGATTGATAAGGCTATGATTGAAGGGTTAACTGATCCATTAATGCATATTATTAGAAATTCACTAGATCATGGTATTGAGATGCCAGATGAAAGAGTTGCAGCTGGAAAACCAGAAACAGGAACTATTACTATTGCAGCAGAGCAAGCAAATGGTCAAATGATTATTACAATTAAAGATGATGGAAAAGGTATTCCTGCAGATTTAGTTGCTGAAAAATCATTAAAAAATGACTTAATTGATGAGCAACAAATGGCTAGTATGACTGATAATGAAAAAGCGATGTTAATATTTGGTGCTGGTGTAAGTACTGCTGAGTCTATTACTGATATTTCTGGTAGAGGTGTTGGTATGGATGTTGTAAAAACAAATATTACTAAACTAGGTGGTGTGATACAACTTGATACTGGACTTGGAATTGGTACAACTATTACAATTATGCTTCCTCTTACACTTGCAATTCTTGATGGTCTTGATATAGCTGTTGGTGATACTAAATATATTTTACCATTAAGTTCAATTGTTGAATCACTACAGCCAACAGCAGAGATGATTAAAAAAATTGGTGATGGTACTCAAGATTTATTGATGTTAAGAGAAGAGTTTATCCCAGTTGTAAGATTGCATCAACTTTTTGATATCGAACCAAAACATACACAACTTGAAAAAGGGATGTTGATAGTTGTTAAATCTGGTGCAACAAAAATTGCTATGTTTATTGATGAATTTTTACATCAACATCAAGTTGTTGTTAAGCCTTTAGATAAAAACTTTAGAAGTGTAGAAGGTATTGGTGCGGCAACAGTTAGAGGTGATGGTAGTATAGGATTAATTCTTGATATTATGGGTATAATCGATGCTCAAAAAAAATCAGAACAAATAAATTTAGATTTAAAAGATCCAACTAGTAATTTAAAAGCATCATAGATAATAGATGATTGATACTAAAGAATTACATGATAAAGTAAAGTCTATTCTTTATTCTCTGACAGGTATTACCTTAACAGAGAATAAAGATATTATGATAACAAATAGGCTTGATAAACTAAAAAGAAATACAAATTTTAGTGGCGATTTAAATAGTTTGCTTGATGATATAAAAGATGGTAAGCATACTACTGAATTTATAAATACATTTACTACAAATAAGACTCATTTTTTTAGAGAAGATTTTCATTTTGAAGATCTTAAAAATAGAGTACTACCTGAATTTGAAAAAAATAATAGCGAAGTTAAAATGTATTGTTCAGCTGCATCAACAGGGGAAGAGCCATACTCTATGGCAATGACTGTTAAAGAGGTGAGCAATTCTATGAAAGCTTCTATAGTTGCTACTGATATTGATACAGAAGTTTTACAGCATGCTGCAAATGGTATATATAGATTTCAAAAAAGTTCAAAAGAGTTTCCTGACTGGATACAACCACAAAAATATTTTAAAAGAAGAGTACAAAAGAATCTTGCCGGTGACGAGATACTTATAAAAGTAAATGATGATTTGAAAAAACTAATCACATTTGCACAAATGAATTTAAATGATGATAATTATCCTTTTGAAGAGCATCAATTCGATGTTGTATTTTGTAGAAATGTATTGATTTATTTTACTGTTGAAGATCAAAATGAGATACTTAAAAAACTTTTTAAATATCTTAAAATAGGGGGAACACTCTATATTGGACACTCTGAAAACCCTCATGATCTAATAAACTATACAAAAAGGGTTGGACAAAATATTTTTATTAAGATTAAGGATATCTAAATGGTAACTCTTGGTCATAAAGATGGTTCAATTGAAAAAATATCTAACGCAAGAATAACACAAATTGTAAAAGGAATGCCTACTCACACTGTTATTGGTGGTGAATTTGCTGTTGTTGCTGATAGCGAAAATATTGCATTTAAAACATTACTTGGTTCTTGTGTTGCTATTATGTTTTATGATAAAAATAAAAAAATAAAAGGTATGAACCATTTTTTATTGCCAGCAACTGAAAATGCAAATGAAGATATGAAATATGGTTTATATTCAGTTGAAGCTATGTTAAATGAGATGTATAAACTTGGTTGTAGTAAATCAGATATGGCAGCAAAAATATCTGGTGGTGCAGATATTATGAATATTGGTTCTACATCTAAAAGTATTGGTCATAGAAATGTTGAATTTGCACATACTTTTTGTCGTTCAGAAGGATTTAGAATTATCTCTGATCATACTAGGGGTAATGATGGTAGAGTTATTTTAATGGGTGATCGTTTTGAAACATTTATAAAAAATGTTGATAATAATAACACATCTAATGAGGTAGCTAAAGAGGAGAAAAAACTACAGCTTGAAATTTCTACTAGACAACCTGCAACAGCAGAATATGTTAGTGGTACTGGTGTTTTTGAAGAGGATGAAAAAGCTGAAGAAACTATGGAGATGGAATTCTTCTAAAGAAATAGGATATAAATATATATGTATACTGTACTTGTAATAGATGATTCAGTTTCAATGAGAAAAGTTATCAAAGATATGATTAATACTATTGATGATTTTGAAGTTGTTGATACTGCAGCAGATGCTTTTGAAGCAAGAGAAAAAATAAAACAATTAGAGCCAGATTTAGTTACAATTGATATAAATATGCCTAAAATGGATGGTGTAACATTTCTTAGAAATTTAATGAGACTACACCCAATGCCAGCTGTTGTAGTTTCTGGTGAGAGTGTTCGTGGTAATGATATATTTGATGATGGTGCCGTTGGTTTTGTATCAAAACCATCATTAGGTGAATCTATGAGTAGTTTTGATGACAGAATAAAAGATACATTGCTTAATCTAACTTTTTTATTAGAAAAATATACTTTAAAGAAACCAAAGCCTATTAAACCTATTGAACAACAAGTTAAAAAAGTTGATTTATCTGGTGGACTTATAGAAAAAAAAGTTCATCCTGATGAAGTGCTTAAAAATTCACCTGCCCATCTCCCTGGCGGTAAAATCATAGGTATAGGCTCTTCTACAGGTGGTGTTGAATCATTATTAACAGTTTTTAAAAAGTTACCATCAAATTTACCTCCTATTGTGATAACTCAACATATTCCATATGGATTTTCAAGCTCTTTTGCTCAAAGATTAAATGACTATTCAAATGTTTTAGTAAGTGAAGTAAAAGGAGAAACTATACTAGAAAAGGGTCATGCTTATTTAGCACCCGGAAATATGCATTTAACTATAGAAAAAAAAGGCTCTTCTTATGTTGGAAAGCTTCTTGATACTACAAAAGTAAGTCGTCATAAGCCAAGTGTAGATATGATGTTTAGAAGTTTAAATAATAGTGCTGGTGGAGGTGCTATGGCAGTTATGATGACAGGTATGGGAGATGATGGAACAATTGCAATGAAAGATTTG
Source organism: Campylobacterota bacterium (assembly GCA_034660095.1). Classification (GTDB taxonomy): domain Bacteria; phylum Campylobacterota; class Campylobacteria; order Campylobacterales; family Arcobacteraceae; genus JAIOSF01. The sequence continues at coordinate 27,767 of JAYEIM010000121.1, forward strand.
TTTAATAATGGAGCATACACAGTTGCACAAAATGAAGAGAGTTGTGTTGTTTTTGGTATGCCAGCACAAGCTATAAAAGCTGGAGCAGTAAAAGATATCTGTCACTTAAATGATATAGCTCAACATATTATCGATTTTAGTTCTGGAAAAAGAAAGTAATAATGAAAATAAATTATAAGTTAGTTGCATTACCACTTATTGTTTTAGTAGCACTTTTATATATAAGTTTTATGTTTTCATCTGAAATTGATAGATTGAAAAAACAGATTGATAATATATATTTTGGAAATTTTGTTCCTGTACATAAACTTCATATTATTAAAGAAGAGTATAAAAATATTATTAATGATGAAACTAATTATATTAGAAGCAGGGATGTTATAATAGAAAACTGGAACTATTACAATTCACAGTATAAAACAGATAAAGAGAGAGTCACTGTAGAAAAGATAGATAAAAGAGTATTGCGTTCATTTAAAAAACAGGAAAAACAGTTTTATGATTATATGACTAAGCAGATTGATTTATTGATACAATATGAAGTATCATCTGCATATCTACAAAGAAAAGACTTTTTAACCCAATATGAGAAGGTAAGTAACTATCTATTTTATAATCAACTATTTATTATCTTTTTTAGTGTAGTTTTTATTCTATTTATCATAATAGGTACAATAAAAAATAATAATAAACTAGAATATTTAGTAAACAAATATAAATCAGATTCCATTACAGATGGTCTTACTGGTTTATATAATAGAAAGTATTTTGATAAAATACTTGATGATACAACTGTAGTTAGTTATGAAAATAATTGGGAAAGTGCATTTGTTATGATTGATATTGACTTTTTTAAACAATTTAATGATAATTATGGACATGATGCAGGAGATATTGCTTTAAAAACAGTTTCAAATGTATTAGATACACTTTTTAGTCAAGAGTATGATTATGTTTTTAGATTAGGTGGGGAGGAGTTTGGTATATTGATTTTTGATATTGATCGTTCAAAACTTGAGAAAAGACTAAGAATTTTGCAAAATGCGATTGCTGCACAAAAAATAAAACATGAAGCTAGCAAAACAAACTTCTTAACATTATCTATGGGTATAGTTCTTATAGATAAAAATATATATCATATGTCAAGAACTGATATATATAAACTTGCAGATAAAAAACTATATCAGTCAAAAGAATACGGAAGGAACCAATATACACTATGACATTTTTATTTAATAAAAACAACCATTTTAACTTAGCTAATATTGTAACATTTTTTAATATTGCAGCAGGTATTATAGCAATATATTTTATAACACATCAAGAATTTTTTGGGGCAGCATTGTTTGCCTGGCTTGCTGGTGCTTTTGATATAATAGATGGTAAAATAGCTAGAAAATATAATTTATCTACTGAGTTTGGTGTACAACTAGATTCATTTGGTGATTTTTTATCTTTTGTAATAGTTCCTGTTATGTTTATATATTTTGGTGTAATAGATGGTAAAGAGATACATTTTTTAAATACAGCATTTGTTGCTTTTGCATTTATATATTATGTTATATCGGGCTTAAGAAGATTGATACAATTCAATATAAATACAGATGCTGGGTCTGTATCTAAATATTTCACAGGAGTTCCTACACCACTTGGGGCGATATTATTGTGGATAGTTTATTTAGGTTGGATATATGAAATTATACCAAATGAAAATATTGTGTTAGGATTAGTTATATTAATAGGGTATTTACTAAATTCAAAGATAAAAATACCACACCCTTAAATTGTAAAAGAGTGTGGAGAAAAAGTAGTATATTAAAGAACTAGTTTTATGAAGCTAGTAAATTAATATTGTGTTCTGTTTGTGCATTAGCTTGAGTAGGAACTATAGGTCCCTCTACTAATTTTAAACTTTGAGAATTAAATTCAACACTCTCTTTTTCAAAATTAAAATTTTTAAACTCTGGCTTTTTTTCAGCTTCAATCGATTCTTTAGATTGAGAAACAATATTATTAGTTTCATTTTCTATTTTTTTACTAACATGCTCTAATCTTTCTTGCTGTAGTTTAACAGCTTGATAAATCTCTTCACCACTTAATGGTATAGCACCTACTATTCCATCAAAATATGCTCTACTAGCTGAACTACTACTTTGAGAAGTTTTCATTTGTGTAGATGCAGAATTAAAGTTATTCATAAGAGATTGTATCTCAGGTTGAATATCATCTAAAACTTGACCTTTTTTTGGTGCCTCAATAACTTGTGTAGTTGCTTGAGTAATTTTAGACAATGTATCGATCTGACTATTTACATTTGATTGCTGTTGTTGTAATTGGGAAATTTTATCCATATTACTAACTATATTTGATGAAAATGAACTTTGAACCTTATTGCTAGGCTCAGATAATTCTATTTTATCAACTTTAGGTTGTTGGTCGTTAGAGCTTTTATCTATGTTTTCAACATTTCTAGTTTGTGCTGAATTTATTTGACTCATACTATTTATATTTAAACTATTTACTTGTGATAGTTCCATAATAATACCTCCTTTTTCTTTTTGTATCGCTATTATACACCATTTTAAATTATTCTTTTCTTAAAATTAAATTAAATTGTAAAAGAATTTTAAAATTTAGTAAATTTGCTAATTATTTACTCTCATAAATCTTTAATAATTGTTTGGCTAAAATCACTATTATTTTAATAAAAGAGTATAAATTATGGCAAAACAAACTAATAATAAAAAATTAAATGGTTCTCAAATGGTTATTGAGGCGTTGAAAGAGGAAAATGTTGATGTAGTATTTGGTTATCCAGGTGGTGCAATTATGAATGTTTATGATGAGATATATAAACAAGATCATTTTCAACATATATTAACAAAACATGAACAAGCAGCAGTTCACGCTGCTGATGCTTATGCTAGAAGTTCTGGAGAAGTTGGAGTAGCAATTGTTACAAGTGGACCTGGATTTACAAATGCAGTTACAGGACTTGCTACGGCTTATACAGATAGTATCCCTATGGTTGTGATAAGTGGACAGGTTCCAACAGTTGTAATTGGTACAGATGCTTTTCAAGAGATTGATGCTGTTGGTATAAGTCGTTCATGTACAAAACACAACTTTTTAGTTCATGATATAAAAGATTTAAATAGAGTATTAAAAATTGCATTTCATATTGCTAGAAGTGGAAGACCAGGACCTGTACATATTGATTTACCTAAAGATGTTTCAGCTGCTATTGGAGATTTTGATTATAGTAAAGAGTGGGATTTGCCTACATATAAACCAACACTAAAAGGTAATGTTAGACAAATCAAAAATGCTTTAGAACATATTAGTAAATCAAAAAGACCATTATTTTATATTGGTGGTGGAGCTGTTTTATCTAATTGTTATGAGGATATAAGAAAACTTATACATATGACAAAAATACCTGCTGTTGAAACTTTAATGGCTCGTGGTGTTTTAAGAAGTGATGATGAATATTTATTTGGTATGTTGGGTATGCATGGAGAATATGCAGCAAATATGGCAATGAGTGAAACAGATATGATAATATGTCTTGGGGCTAGATTTGACGATAGAGTAACAGGAAGACTTGATGTATTTGGTAAAAAAGCACATATTGTACATGTTGATATTGATCCAGCTTCAATCTCTAAGATTGTAAAAACAAACTATCCTATTGTTGGTGATTTAGCTGTTGTTACAAAACAACTTATTGATCATGTAGATGATTTTGAATTTAATGACTATACAAATTGGCATAATCACTTAATATCATATCAAAAGAAAGAACCTTTGAGATTTATAGAGGATTCTGATAGGTTGAAACCACAATGGCCAATTAAAAGAGTAGGGGAGTTACTTGGAGATAAAGCTTTAATATCAACAGATGTTGGTCAACATCAAATGTGGGCAGCACAGTTTTATCCATTTAATTATCCAAGACAATTTATGACAAGTGGTGGACTAGGTACTATGGGTGTAGGGCTCCCTTATGCAATGGGTGTAAAACGAGCAAATCCAGATAAAATATCTATAAATATTACTGGTGATGGTTCTGTTATGATGAATATTCAAGAGATTATCACTTGTACGCAGTATGGGCTACCTATTATTAATATTATTTTAAACAATAACTATTTAGGTATGGTAAGACAGTGGCAAACAATGTTTTATGAAGATAGATTGGCAGAAACAGTATTAGACACTCAAGCTGATTTTAAAATGTTATGTGAATCTATGGGTGGTATTGGATTTAAAGTTCATACTAAAGAGGAGTTTGATAAAGCTTTAGATGAATCAATTAAATCAAATAAACCAGCTATAATAGAAGTTATTGTTGATAGAAGAGAAGAGGTACTTCCTATGGTACCAAATGGTCATTCATCTGATGAGATGATTTTATTAGAAGGAGATAAATAATGCATAAGTCAAATCACTTCTATGATAGTGTAGAAAGAAGAGAAGTTTTATCTGTAATAGTTGTAAATAGAGATTCTGTTTTAAGTAGAATTGTAGATCTATTTTCTGCAAGAGGTTATAATATTGATAGTTTAACAGTTGCACCAATTCCAAATACAGATTATTCTAGAATTACAATAATTACAATAGGGATAGCAAGAACAATAGATCAAATTGTAAAACAATTAAATAAGTTAGTTCCAGTGTTAAAAGTAACTGAGCATAAAAATGTTATAGAAAAAGATACAGTTCTTATAAAAATACCGTTAGATCAAAGTCTTAGTGATGTTGATGTTTTAGCACGAGCCTATAATGGTGCAATACAAAATGTAACAGATGATGCAATAGTGATATCTGCTACAGATGAGCCAAAAAGAATAGCAAATTTTATAAAAATTATTGAAAAATATAAACCAATCGAAATAGTTCGAAGTGGTGTTGTAGCGATGGAAAGATAGTATAATGATATTGGGTGATATTGCTAAAGAATTAAATTTAGATTGTATTAGTGATATTGAAATTTCAGGATTAAACACTTTAAAAGATGCTACAAAAAATCAGATTTCATTTTTAGAAAATAAAAAATATCTATCTCAATTAAAAGATACAAATGCAGCAGCAGTATTTATTGTAGATGAATTAAAAAATGAAGTGCCAGAAGGAACTATTGCATTAATTTGTGAAGTTCCATATGAGTCTTTAGCAAAGGCAAGTAAGCTATTTGCCCCACCTTTAATAGAATCCTCAGGAGAAAAGCCAATAGTATCTAAAAATTGTACAATTATGAAAAATGTACATATTGGTTTCAACTCCACAATTGGAAAAAACTGTACGTTTATGTCAGGTGTTTTTATAGGAGACAATGTAACAATAGGAGATAATGTTATTGTATATCCAAATGTTACAATTTATAGAGATTGTACTGTTGGAGATGATTGTATTATTCATGCGGGTACAGTTATAGGAAGTGATGGTTTTGGATTTGCAACAACTAAAAGTGGTGAACATATAAAAATTTACCAAAATGGAAATGTATCTATAGGTTCTAATGTTGAAATTGGATCTAATTGTACAATTGATAGAGCAGCTTTTTCTAGTACAATCATAAAAGATAAAGTTAGAATTGACAACTTGGTACATATTGCACATAACTGTATAATTGGTACTGGAAGTATTCTTGTAACTCAAACTGGATTATCAGGATCAACAATTTTAAATGAATATGTAGTTATGGCAGGACAAAGTGCAACTACAGGTCACCTTGAAATCGCACCATTTACAACTATTTCAGGAAGAGGTGTTGTTACAAAATCAATTACAGAACCCAAAAAGCAATGGGCAGGATTTCCATTAATGGAACATAGAACTTGGCTTAAACTTCAAGGTCGTGTTGCTAAGCTTCTAAAATAAAGGATAGATCATAGCTTTAAAAATAACATCAATAGTAATAGCATTTATTTTACTGTTTTTCTCATATTCAATTTTTATATCAGATATTAATAGTGTTGGTAAATTTGGCTCTTTAGTATCTATTTATTCTAAAGAATATTTGGGTTATTTGGCATATATTTATTTGCCATTGCTTCTGTATCCACTATATAAAGTAAATTTTTCTTATATAGAAAAGATTATCAGTAAAACAATAGCCAGTATAATATTATCTATATCAATAATTATTTTTCAGTCACTTATTGTTGTAAATAATATGTCTGGTGAAATAGGAAATATCATAGTTGAAAGTATATCTCCATTTATTGGCGTTGCGGGACTTTGGGTATTTGTTTTAATTGGATTGTTTATCTCAATTATAATATTATTTGAATCTAGTTCTGAAGTTATTAATAGTAAATTTTCACTTTTTAGAGATAAATTTTTTAGTTTTTTTAAAATAAATTATCCAACTAAAAATATAAAGAAATTACCACAAAAATTAAAACGAAATGTTGAACAAAAAGTAGTTATAAATGAAGTTGGAGATACTGCTGAGATTAGAATAGAAAATGAAGTAGAAGAAAACATACCTTTTGAAACCACAAAACCTATAGATATAATTGAAGATGAAATTAAAGATATAGTGATACCAATAGTTGAAAAAGTTGAAGATATAGAGATAGATGTTGAACAAGTAAACACAAATACGATTGTAGTTGAAGAGCTAGAAGAAAATAAGAAGTTACAAGATGACATAGAAGTTGGAAATATAGAGAAACCAAAGAATTTTAAATTACCACCAACAGATATATTCCAAAAACCTAAAAAAGAGTTAAAAAATAAGATAAATGAAGCAGCAATCGATAAAAGAATAAAAGATTTACTTGAAAAACTTAAAATGTTTAAGATAGAGGGAGATGTTATACGAACATACACAGGTCCTATTGTAACTACTTTTGAGTTTAAACCTGCTCCAAATGTTAAAGTTTCTAAAATTTTAAATTTACAAGATGATTTAGCTATGGCACTAAAAGCACATACAATTAGAATTCAAGCACCTATACCAGGAAAAGATGTAGTGGGTATAGAAGTTCCAAATGATGAAACACAAACAATCTATATGAGAGAAATATTAGAAAGTGACCTATTTAAAAATTCTTCATCACCACTTACAATGATATTAGGTAAGGATATAGTTGGAAATCCATTTATTACAGATCTTAAAAAGTTGCCACATCTTTTGATAGCTGGTACGACAGGTAGTGGAAAATCAGTTGGATTAAATGCTATGATATTGTCAATGTTATATAAAAATTCTCCAGATAATTTAAAACTAATTATGATTGATCCAAAAATGCTAGAATTTTCTATATACAATGATATTCCGCATCTTTTAACTCCTGTTATTACAAAACCAACAGAAGCTATTAATGCATTAGCAAATATGGTTGCAGAGATGGAACGAAGATATGCAATGATGGCGGATACAAGAACAAAAAATATTGAAAACTATAATGAAAAAGCAAAACAAAATGGTGAAAATACCTTACCATATATTGTTATTATTATAGATGAGCTTGCAGATCTTATGATGACTAGTGGTAAAGAGGTTGAGCTGTCTATTGCTAGACTAGCACAAATGGCAAGAGCTAGTGGAATACATATAGTTGTTGCAACTCAAAGACCATCTGTAGATGTTGTTACAGGTTTGATAAAGGCTAATTTACCTAGTAGAATTAGTTATAAAGTTGGACAAAAAGTAGATAGTAAAATTATTTTAGATTCAATGGGTGCAGAATCTCTTTTAGGAAGAGGGGATATGTTATTTACCCCTCCAGGAATGAGTGGATTAGTTCGTATTCATGCTCCATGGAGTGATGAAAAAGAGATTGAAGAAGTTGTAGAGTTTTTAAAAAGTCAAAGAGATGTACAATATGATACTTCATTTTTAAAAGAGAAGCTTGAAGATGGATATAGTAGTGATGGTTCAGTTACTGCTATAGGTGAATTAGATGAGTTATATGAGCAGGCTAAATTGGTGGTGATTCAAGATAAAAAAAGCTCTATTAGCTATCTGCAAAGAAGATTAAAGATTGGTTATAATCGATCCGCAACTATTATAGAGCAATTAGAGCAGACAGGTATTTTATCTACAGCAAATGCTAAAGGTAATAGAGAGATATTAGTATAAAATCAGATTTTCACTCTCTTTAATTTATAACCTGCACCATAAATATTTTCTATTGAATTTATAGGTAGTTTTTTTCTTATTCTTTTAATGATATCTTTAAGTTTATTTGTATTTATCTCTAGATCTTCAATATCATTCCACAGATACAAAGATATCTCATCAAGTGTAAATACTCTATCTTTTTTTGAACTAAGTAGTTCCAATAATAAAATCTCATATTTAGTAAGTTTAATTTCTTTTTCTTTATGAATGAGTTTTTTTGTTTTTTTATTCCAAATGCAATCACTGTTTAGATAAGTTGTATCTTGATTTTCATTTAATTCTTTAATCTCATCGCTAGCTTTTTGTAGAGCAATTTTAAGTTCATTTCTCGAGATTGGTTTTGGTAAGTATTTTGTTAGGTTAAGTTCTGCAGCAAATAATAGTTTATCTTGTTCTAAATGTGCAGTTAGTATTATAATTCTAGTTGTTTTATCTTTTTCTCTTATGGTTTTAGCAACCTTTAAACCATCTATTTTTGGCATATTTATATCTAAAAGTAAGATGTCTGGTTTATTTTCTTTATATACTTTTAAAGCCTCAACACCATCTCCTACCGAATAAACATTTTTAAAATATTTTTCTAAATAATTAGTATAGTTTAATCTTGTTTGTTCTTCATCCTCTGCATAAAGTATAGTGTAGTTATTCATAGCAAAATAATCCTTTTATCTATTTTCTAACTCTTCTAGTTCATTTTTCAACTCTTCTAAGGATGGTAAATAGAGTTTGTATCTACTAGCAAAAATATGCTCATTATCTTCTGGAAGTGTAAATTTTATAACATTGTCATTTTTTTCACTACAAAGTAAAATCCCTATTGTTTTATTGTCATTAGTATCTTTTATTTCTCTATCAAAATAGTTCACATACATTTGCAACTGTCCCAAATCTTGATGTTTTAGTTTTCTAGTTTTTAGTTCTATTACTACATAACACTTTAAAGGGATATTGTAAAATATTAAATCGGCATAAAAAATATCTTCAGACAAAATCAGTTTATACTGTCTTTTTACAAAAGCAAAACCACGACCAAGTTCAAGCAAAAATTTTTCTAAATGCTCTATGAGTTTAGATTCTAAAAGTTTTTCTTTACCTTGCGTTATCTCGTCTAAACCCAAAAAGTCTAATATATACGGGTCTTTTATGATATCTTTTGGCTTTGATGGCTTTATACTTAAAGATTTTTGTGTTTGGCTAACTCTAAGTATCGTATTGTTTTGAACCTCTTTTTGTAGTTGCCTTACTGTGAGGTTTTGTTCTATTGCATACTGTTCGTAAAACTTCATCTCATCATCTTTTAGACGAATAAGATAAGTATAATGAGTAAAAGACAACTTGAAATTAAATTCTCCAGTCAGTGATTGGAGTTTTAGGAAAAACTTTCTACAATCCCACAATGTCGAAACAGAAAAACCTTTTCCATATTTGATAGTAAGTTTTTTTGATAAGTTTTCTATTGTTTTTTTACCATACTCAGCTTTATTGTCGCCTTGTTGTTCTTGCATAATTATAAGCTCACCTAACTTAAAATAACTCTTTGTAGATTCATTATAAATAGCTTCTATTACTTTTTTTCTTCCATTATCAATAATAGATATTGCCTTATCTAATAATAGATCACTATTTTGTATTTTATTCAAATTGACATTCCTTTGTATTTACGATGATATTCACACATGGCACCCAGTTTGATTTTAGCTAAATTTATATGAAATGACAATTTTTTATAAATAAGTTATTTATAAAAATCTATTAAAATAACGAAAGTATTATAGAAAACTTAGCACCATCTTTTTCATTTGATACATTTAGGTTCCCATACATACTTTTTTCTACAATCATTTTTGCCATACATAGCCCATGTCCAGTACCTTGTGAGTGCGGTTTAGTTGTAAAATATGGGTCAAAAATTTTATCAAAATATTTAGCACTTATTCCACCTGCATTGTCTTCTATATCTATTATAGCTTTAGTGTTTTTTGTATTTGTATAGATGTAGACATCTATTTTTTTATCTTTTATTTTTCTTTCTACTAATATATCTTTTGCATTGTTTAATATCACTAATAAAGCTTGAATAAACTCTTTTTTTACACCTTTTACAAATGAATCATTCACAATATTAACATCACATAATATCTCTTGTGATTCAAATAGTTTATATACTAATTCAAACGAATCTTCAAAAGCATCTTTAATAGAAAATATCTCTTTATCTTGATTTGGTTGTAGGTAGTTATTGAAGCTTTGAATTGTATCAGCCATATAAAAAGTAAGCTTCTCTATCTCATTTAGATGCTCTTCTAAGAGTTGTTTAGTTAGCTTTTCATTATCAAAGTCAGCATCTATGTTTGCCACTACAGAATTTATTTGTGATAATGGTTGTTTCCATTGATGTGCAATATGTGCTAATGTTTCACCAACAGCTGCTAGTTTTGACTGTGCTATTAGAAGTTTATCTTTTTCTCTTAATTCTAGAAGTTGTTTTTTTACTTCATCTTCTAATTTAGTATTGTATTTATCTGATTCTGTTTTTTTAGATCTCAAAATACCCCTTTTT
>JAYEIM010000122.1:0-2821 GCA_034660095.1 Campylobacterota bacterium
GCTTCTTGTTTTGGCTTTTGAGCAAATAGTGTTGTGGTGATTAGCAGTAGTGTTAGTAGTAGTTTTAGTTTCATCTTTTATTTTACCTTTATTTAATTTCTTCTTGTGTTTTGTCGTATGGATATAATTAATTGGTATATTAAGTATGCTATTGTTATCTTATAAATAAGTATTGTAAAAGTTAATGATTCAGCCCCTGTCATTATTGAAAATGGATTAATTGTATTTGCAAAAAAACACAAAATATAATCATTTGTAATAAGTATATAGATTAAATATGACATAAAAGACCACATTATCTTACAAATTTTTCTAGAATTAAATCCTATACTTACAGTTAATATAATATTTAGTATAAAAGGTATAATAAAGTATTCTGATTTCTCATCTATAACAAAAAATTTCCAATGACTCATTAAAATTGTAATATTTAGTATCCAAAGCAAAACTAATACCCAATCTTGAGAATGGTTTGAAGATAGTTTATGAAAAGTAAATACAAGTTTTTCTGCAAAATTTTTATTCCATTTTAACTCTTCTTCTTGTTTCTCCATTTCTAAAGCATAAAATCTATTTGCTTCTATGATGTTATTAATCTTTTCAAACGAGTGTTTTATGATTCTTGCTGTTTCACGGTTTTTTACCATTATGGTAGCTTTCAAAAAATTTACTTCATCTTTAAAAGTATTAGTTTCAAGATTTAGCTTTTGTTTAAAATTTGCATTTTTAAATATCGCTAATTTATCAAAAGAATTTTTTGAGAAACTAAATTTATCAAATACTGTTTCTTCAAAAGAAGTTACATTATTAAATTTATTACCTATAAAATCAACTTCATTTAAAATATTATCATCAAATTCTGAAATACCTTGCATTGTATTATTAGTAAATAAAAAGGAATTAGAATTACACTTATTAATTGTAACTTCTTTATTAAATACTGCATTTATACAATTGAACTTATCAATTTTTATATTATTCATTATAAAAGTATTATGAATATGAGTATTACATATATCAAAATTTTTTATATGAGTATTATCTCCAGTAATTTTAATTGACTGATAATTATTTGGAAAATCATCCTTATCTTCTCTTCCTAATTTAAGATGATTAACTTTAATATTATTTAAATTAATATCTTTATTATTGCCTCTTATTACTGTTATATTTCCATCATGTATAGTCTCTGAAAAAAATAATCTAGCAGAGTTGTCATTTGAATTATATACAGTAATATCTCCTTTAACTGTGCTAGCTAATATTGATAATGATTCATATTTAACAAGCTTAAAATCATCTAAGATAGTTGAATGTTCTATGACTATAGGTATATTAGTCTGATATCCACAATTAGGAAGTGGAGGAATAATTGACTCCCAACGTGTAGTATCAGAATCATTTTGCAATGTATAGTATTTCCAAAATGCTCTAAGTTTTCTTTGATTCCATTTTTTGACATTATTTTCTAGAGTATACCAATTATTTTTATCAGTTTTTTTGCAATGTAAAATACATTTATTTCGTTCATCATTTAAATTTTTATTATTTAATGAATTGCTATTACAAACTGTACATTTAGCCAAAATCAAAACACCTTATTTTTATATATTGTTATGATTATATCTAAATATTTTTAAGGTTTACCGTATAAATATATAGATATATAGGTCGTTGAGTGATTTTTTCTAATCTAGTACTATTTCTAACAATAAATATACATATATCGTTAGGAGATAGTTTTGGCAGATGATTTAGATAGCTATAGTGAACATATACTTGACATAGTATCTAAAAATGTCAAATACTATAGAGAACTAAAAGGCTTTAGTCAAATCAAACTAGCCCTTGAAATAGGTATGTCAGGTGGTGCATATCTAGGTAAAGTAGAACTCAGAAAACCTAAACATAGATTTAATATCATTCATTTAGCCAAAATATCAAAAGTTCTTGAAGTACCTATAGATAAGTTTTTTGAATTAAGAAATTGCAAAGATTAGTTTAGCAGGAGTATTTTATATTCTTATATTTCTTTTCTGATTATTTTGTAGATAATATAAGGAAAATAGGACTATAATTTATGTTAAGTAGTACCAATCAATTAAAGACAAGTTATAAAAAACCCTAGCAAACAAGCTAGGGATAAACAGATAAAGTGATGGTCTGTTTTACGGATGGTTGCTAAAACTACTTTTTATCATTCCAATCTCTTAGCACAGACAGAACATGCCAAGTTATCGGTCCAACAGTAGCAATAACAACTGCTTCTGGTATTCCCATAGTAGATCCTTTCATAAAGAGTCCACCCCATTACCGCCTACTTGACCGAGAATATCAAAAGCTACCGCAATAAAAAAAGCCTAAACCAAAAGGCTCAGGCTTCTCTTATTCTCTATTAATTCAGGCTATTTGAATAGCTTGAAACATACCATCCGTCTATTTTAAAGTCTTTTCCATCACAAAAAGACTGCACTAGATAAGCTATACTAATTAGAACAATACAGTTCTTAATTAGAATATACCATTATAAACTTAAAAAATCTATAAAAGTAAAAACTATCCTTTCAAACTTACTAAAAGCAAACCATTTTTTCCCAAGATCTTTTAAACTAGCTCCAATATGATAAACATCTTTATTGCGATACTCAAGCTGACATTAAGTCAGCTTTGCGTTTCTCTTCAATTATCATAAATCTATCATCTACATAGTTATCAATAAGCACAATACTTTTTTTAGCATCTCTTACAATATCTGACATAAAGTTATGAGCATCAAAAACTTGACCATTGTAAAATATACCATGAGATGGTTTGAGTTCTT
>JAYEIM010000123.1:0-2821 GCA_034660095.1 Campylobacterota bacterium
GGAATTAGATATTCAATCAGCACATCTGAATATTTTAGATTGTAAAGATATGCTTGAATATATAAATGAGTTTGAATATTTTGATATTATAGAAAGAATAAATAAAGATATAGCAAAAAATGAAGAGTTAGAAAAACAAAAAGAATTACAAAAAACTCAAAGTATTAATAAATATAATATAGATGAAGATATAGAAGAGCCATTTTAATTAGTCTTCTACTTTTTACAATAATAAGATAAAATCTATTTATAAAAGCATTAACTAAGTAAACATTAATAGAAGAAAGTGATAATTCAGAAGAATCATCACTCTTTTTAAGTATTAGTTTTACTCAGTTATAAATAACTTAGATGAATATATTTTACTTTCCTCACCTCTTTTTGTAGGATATACCATAAATTCAAATCCTATTTTTTCATAATGCTTTAAAAAATTAACCATATAATGAGATGGATTATTATTAGAATAACTTATAGAATATTGTAGATATCTTTTTTTACCTTTTTTTGTTGGCACAAAAGATTTATAATCTGTATTATAAATCTTTTTACTATTGATTATTGACCAAGCAGCATCATAGTGGCTAATTGTTGATCTAATATTTACTTCATTTCCTCTTATCTCAATTGGTACTTCAATACTGCCACTAATAGTACATTTAACTCTTGTATTAGATGCTTTAATTTTTGGTACAAACTTAGTACTATCAAAACCTTGATCATCAGATTTTAAATAGTCCATAATATAGTTTTTAGCACCCATAGCACTACAATCTAAATATGCCCAACCATATTTTACACCACCATCACTATCACTACTACCTGTTGCTCCAAATAAGCTTGTCATACTTGCTAACACTAATATAGCACCTAATTTTTTAATATTCATTCTTTTTCTCCTTTTATTTTATGAATTTGATTTGTGATACAGATTGAACTCTGATATCTGTTTTTCTTTACTATTTACTATATTATGTATAGATACATCATAAGCATTCATAGTCCTTATTTTTAGTTCTAGTTTATTTAGACCTTTTTTAAGTGTTACATTTCCATTTTTGTTTTCATTTGATACTATTAGTTTTTTATTAATAGAAAATGAACTTTTATATACATCTGCGTACATTTTTATTTTTAACTCTTTTTGTTTATTAGATTTTATATATCCACTAATTTTAAGATTGTAAATTTTACCTTTTTTTAGTTTGCTATTTATAAATCTTTTTCCAGATAAGTCAAGATTAGAGTATAAAACTGTTGTATAGATTGGTGTTTTGTATTCATAATCTGTTTTATTATAAAATGATACTTTAAGACCCTTTTTTACATCTCCACCTATCTCATCATCTCCAACAATATTAAATCCTTTTGGTTTTGACTTTGTAAGTTCCAACTCATAAGGAAGCAAAGTAGCCACAGCATCAAAACAATAAACACCAGTATTAAAATCAAACTTTTCATTTGACTTGATAAATCCATGTATCAATTTAGCAGATTGTTTATCTGATATGTTTTTTAAAGATGGTTTGTATTGCATAATGGCTTTTTTATATGCTTGAAAGTTTGCTTTCTCTTTTACTTTGTTTGTAGGAGTTGATGGATTGTTATAACAAAATCTATTGAGATTTACTTTTTTTGGTTTAAATTGTTCTAAATCTTTTTGAGTGATATATGCAGTTATATCTGAACATATCTCTCCAAGATTAGAACCATTATAAAAAGATGGATTTCCTTCTATGCGGACATTTCCTACTGCTCTTTGTTTAATAGTGTCATCTATAATTTTACCATTTTTTATATCAGTTGAACTTACTAATAGATGACCATACAACTCTCCAAGTGCTTCAAACTTTGCATTTTCTATCAATATCTTTTTTTGTTGGTCTAATGTTTTATTTGGATAGTTTGATTGCTGAATACATGACGTTTTTGTAGTTTTGTATCTATTTTTAATTGTTCTTGTTGTAGGTTTTGAATAAGTGAATTTTTCATTTGATTTAGCAGAACACGCTCTTACATAGTACCTATTGTTTTTTGTATCTACATATTCATCACTTAGAGATATATTGTTTAGCATATTAGTAGATTGTTGTTGAGAGAACTTATTGAACTCTTTTTTACACTCACTATTATTACAATTTAATTGTTTTGAAGTTTGAGAATTTATATGTAGTTTTATCTCTTTTGATATATTTGATTTTGCTTTTATAAATGCTATCTTTTTAGTTTCATCTATTTTAGTTATATTAGCAGAGCCAATAGAACATACTTGATTTTGTTTATTTGGGTTTAAAATCCAGTTTGGAGAAGTGTTTTTAATAATTGGTTTGGGAGTAATGGTTTTTTTGCTATTTGATATTTCTTTTGATGGTTGAGGAGTTGAACCACACCCAATAAGTAATAAAGATGAGATAAGTATTGATACGGAAAGTTTAAGTTTCAAGTTTTAATCCTATTTTTAAAATAGATAATATTTTATCTAAATTTTCTTAAAATATTAGACTATACTGAATTTATTTTTTGATAATTATTTTATTGCTAAAATATTAAAATAATTTACTTTTTTCTATTTCAAATTCTTCTTTTGTAAGAAACCCCTCTTTTACCATATCTCTTAATTCTTTTAACGCTTCTACATTTGAAATATTATTAGTTTGAGTTTTTTTTATTGTTTGCTCATTAATCATTTTAGTCTCAGTTATACCCCTGATAAAATTCCAATATTTATGATAAGCCTTTACTTTATCTTCGTATGTAAATTCTAAATAATGTTTTATAGTCCCTTGTGGTTTATGGTCTAAACAATAATCAGCCAATCTAC
>JAYEIM010000124.1:0-2810 GCA_034660095.1 Campylobacterota bacterium
GTATATTATTTGCATCTACTTACTTTCTTAAAAAAGATTACAAAGTTTTTGCATTTGGTACAGTATTTTTAGTAGAAATATTAGCAATGTATTTTAATTATTTTAAAGATGGTTTCTTAGATTTAGGGATGGTGCTCAATTATCAATTTCAATATTTGATTTTTATATATCTTTTAAATATGATTTTTGAAGATATTGCTAATAGTAAATACAAAAGATACTATAAATTAGATGGAATGCTATTTAGATACTTAACAGTAGTAGATACTACTACTAGAACTACAAAGAAATATTTTTTCTACTTTTTACTGATAGTGTCTTTGTTTGCAACAGTAGTTGGTGGTGTAAATGCAACATCATCTTATGTAAATAAGATTGAACACGAAAAATATTTATTAGGTTTAGTAGAAAAATTTAATAAAAAAGAAAACCAAAATAAACAAGATGCAAAAAATATAAAAGGTAAATATACAAAGGAACATATTGACTATTTAAATAAACAATGTGTAGAGCAATTAGCAGCACCGCTTCACAAGCAAGGTATAAGTGGAATAGAAAGATATACGAATATTGGTGTAACTAAAGAAACTAGATATATCGAAGTTAACGATAAGGCACTAGATATTGAAGATGGAAAAGTTAGAGTACATAAAGATAATAAAACTATTGTTAAAAAAGGATTTGTAAAGAATAATAGTTATTACTTTATTCATAAGAAAAAAATCTTTAAAGTTTTAGATGTAAAGGTGGATTAGAAAATGAAAAATTTATTTAATTTGCTAATATTATTATTACTAAGTGTAACTTCTGCAATTGCATTAGATTTTACATCAACACAAGTAACTACACCAATGGCGGTTACAGAAGATACAGACATAACTATATATAATAATGAGATGGATACGGCGGGCGATAATTATGCTACACAAGTACAAAACAAATATAAACAAAATGCACTAAATAATAAAGTTGAAGAGAAAAAAATATATTTCAACGAACTTGATGTAATTACTTGTATGGATGTAAATTCTCTTAAATGCCCTGCTTTGAATAATACAGAAAGTGAAGATTGGGGTGTTGTAACAAATTGGATAAAGCCAAAACTAGGGCAAGTGTCTTGTACTGTATATGATTTGAATGATGTTAATTTTTTTAACAATGTTAAAGAGATAACATCTTTGCAAACTAAAGTTTTTACACGTAAAATCTGTAAAGATAACTTTAAAAAAGAGTTAAACAAAGACACAACAGATGCTATTACAGTAGCAAAACATCATATAGAAAATAAGCAAGAAGAGATACAGCAGTTACAACTCAAGTATGAAATTGATTTTAAAGAGAGTGGTGGAAAAAAGTTTTTAGATTTAGCAGATTGGCTAGATGCCTTAAGTACTGTAAATGGGGAAATAATTAATATAGAAGATACTTTAGCACAAGGAGAAATTAGATTAAAAGATGATTTTACAATACAACCTAATGAAATGGTATTGGGAAATTTTGAAGGAAATTTGGAAAACTTGTTGAGATATTATTCAGGTGACACATTAACAAACGCTGAATTAGACGCACAAATAAGAAACAAGGTAAAAGTGGTGGAGCTTAATAAAATAGTATCAAATTCAAAGTATGTTATGTATTTAGATTTTTTTACTAGAAGTTCAGAAGCAATTACTGCTATGATAAATATGTTGTTTTTTATAGCTTTTTTATGGAATGTGGGAGAAAACTGGGTTTTAAAAGGTGTTACCAGAAGCTTTTCTAAAGTTGCACAAAGAAATGACAATATTGGAAGATTTGTAGGCGGGGCGGGTATATTTTTAGTAATATTTAGTGGTTCGACGCAAATGATGCAAGTACAAGAGCAAGTAGATGGTCCAATCTCTGAATACTCTGTAAAGACACATAGGATACAAACACTAATAAAGAGAGTTTATGAAACTTCAAATACTATTAGTGATAACATTGCTAGAATTGGAATTACAAGTTATTTGAATTCTTTAAAAGTTACAAGTGGAGTGGGAACTGTAGATGCTTTAGACTCATTTGCAAGTGAACGAATTGTTTTAAAAAAAGAGCAAGAGTTTCTAAAAGACATCAATGTAGAATGTGTAAATACATATAATATTTCTAGAATGAAGACAATTTTAGAAGAGTACAGAAATGAAGTCGGTAAAGTTGATAAAGCAACGGCAACTACTACGACAATAAGACATCAAGCATTTTCAGCTTCAACAGTTTCTAAGACTGTTAATAAAGCATATTCTGCTATTGATTTAAATCCATTTCCTACTAGTGAACGTGAAGCTTTTGCAATGTTTAGTTATAGAAAGACTAATCCGTACTCTTTAAAAGCGGATGGTGGGTTATTAAATACAAATAATTATGATTTTATGAATTTGAGCGGGTGTTCTGCTAATAAGAAAAAAATTATTGAAAATGTTAATAGGTTAAATTATTTAGATAAGAAAATTACAGATTTAAGTGAAGTTTATAGTGATGTTTATAATAAGAAAGTACAAAATTTAAAACAAATTCACGAAATGATGTGGAAAAATTACGCAGAATTGGGATATATATCTATTGCTTTCTTGCCCGCAACTAGTGCAATGATTGATTTAATGGGTGCATTCGGAGCTGATGAGCAAAATATTGATAGAGATGGTAAAGATGATGTTGGCGGGTTTGAAAGTAAAATGGCAACCGCTTTGCCGATGCTTGCAATATTTGGAGGCAATAGTGTAGCGACTATGGTTAATAATCTGTTACAAACAGGACCTGACACAATAAAGGTATTCACGGGACCACTTGGC
>JAYEIM010000125.1:0-13731 GCA_034660095.1 Campylobacterota bacterium
GTGTATCAAGGGCAAGACCTGTTTCTGCATCTAATCCGGTTATGTCTTCTAACTGTTTATCTATATGATATAGTGCAGCTGCTTGATCTGCATCTCTTAATTTTTCAAGTAACTCACCATTTAAAGCTGAAGCACCACCTGTACTAAAACTTCCTAATAAACTATAATCTGCCATGATATACTCCTTTTAAGATACTAATTATCTTTTCATATTTAATAGTGTTGATAACATCTCATCAATAACAGTTATCACTTTTGCGTTTGCTTCATAAGCTGATTGATATTTAATAAGAGAGATCATCTCTTCATCTTTATCTACTTTTGTTAATTTTTCATAAGTATTATTTAAAGACTCGGTTACTGCTGATTGTGATTCTAATTTAAATATAGTATTTTCTCTTGTATCAGCTATATCAACTCTTAGTGTTTGATAATATTGTGAAAATGATGCATTGTTTAAACCTGTAGAATCAAAATCAATATCATTATTCCATTGCATAGTTGCAAGATAATCAAGTTTTTGTTGTGTTAGTGTATTTGCAATATTATCATTAAATTGTAATGATTTTACATCCGCACCGTTAAATAATCCTACATTAGTTGTAATTGAATTATTACCATCAACTTGTGAAGCATCAAGTCCACTTGTATAAGTTCCATCAGAAGCTTCTATAAATGCAGATGAATAATCAGAAAGCTTTTTTGCAAAATTATCAAGCATATCTTTATATACATTAAATTCATTCTTCCCTGAATCTGTTTTAAGATTATCTATCATTGGATTTATTATACCGCCCGTTGTATTTAACTCTTTTTCAAGTATCTCAAGGTGAATATCATTTATACCCTCTTTACTAGCTAAAGCATCTTTTTCTATACTTTTTCCTATATAGTTTCCATAAGTATCTGAATGTATGTCTGTATCTTTATTCGCATTATCTTTAACATTTATTTCACCTACAAATTTACCAGCTTCCCCATCTGTATTTGATTCTATAAATAGATATCTATCTTTATTTGGATTAGCAGTATCATAATCAGAATGCAAAGGATTATTTGTTAATATTTTAGTACCATCTTCAGCTAATTCATATTTTCCATTGTATGCAGTGATAAGTCCACCTGTGTCACTATTTGTATTGATCTTATAAACTAAAGCTTTAATAGAATTAAAATTATCAATTGTATCTGCTGTATCTCCTGTACCATCTCCATTTATATCTGCAATTGTTATACCATCTGATTCATAAATAACTTCACCGTTTGTAACTGTTATATTGTAAGTATTATTAAGTGTATAAGTTATACTTTCTTCTTGTGTACCTTGTACTGTTTCAACACTTTGTTCATAAATCATTCCAACACTTGATGTTTCATCAAAAATAGCTACATCTCCCATATGTGACTCATAAGTTATTGTTAAATTTCCAGCTCCATCATCTGTAATTTTATAAATTTGTTTATTTGCATTAGAAGGATTATTGTTCCAATTTGTAATAATATCCGCGTCACCAGAAATCCTACCAGCTAAAATTGTTGCAGTATCTCCCATAACAGCAGCTGTAACTGCTGTTCCCAAAAAGTGTACACTCTTTGGTGTACCTGCTGCATCACCACTTCCATCATCTATTGTTCCAGTTAACTTTAAAGTTTGCACTTCAGCAATAGCACTTGTAGCTACATGACTACCTCTTATGCTTTCTATAGTTGTATCAAAAACAATACCACTACTTGGAGTAGTTGTAGTTATGTTATCTACATCACCTTCTGTATCAAGATATGTTATGGCTACTGCATCATTAGTTCCATCTCCATCAGAGTCTACTGCTGTTATAGTATCAATTCGTTTTGTTGGATTAGCTGTATTCCAGTCAGAAACTATAGTTCCACCTGCCCCAGCATCATTTTCTATTTTATTTACAGTATCTTCTGCTGTATCAAAATTAGCCGAGGTAGCAATAACTGTACCCAAAAATGAAACTGCACCTGTTGCTGTTCCTGTTATTGGCACAACCTGAATTTCTGCTGTTGGTACATTAACTGCATCACTAGCGCCCCATGTAGATTCTATAATATTACTCTCATAAGGAGTTTTAGTAACTCCATCAGCATTAAGTTTTGTATACATATCTTGTTGTGGAGAATATTGCTCTATAAGATTTACTAGATGTACATTAGTTCCAAATGAAACTGCAGTTCTACCACCTATTTTTATAGTATAACTATCAGCATCAGATATATCTACATCTATATATTCAGCTAACTCTTTTTCCAATAAATCTCTTTTATCAAGTAGATCATTATTTGTAGGAGCTGTAGATTCTAAAAGTTTTTGACTAATATCTCCTATATTTTTAAGAATAATATTTATTTCATCTACTACCATTTTTGCTTTATTTAAAGTTGAACTCTCTTTTGCTTCTACATTTGTATATAAAGTTTGAAGATCATTAACTAAGATATTACCATTATTTGTTAATTCATTTTTATATATTGGATTATCAGGGCTTGTTCTTAAATCTTCTATAGATTGAAAGTATCTATTTAGATCTGCAGATAATCCTGTAGTATCAGTTTCAAAAAATATTGACTCTATATCTTCAAGCATACTATTTAGTTCGGTTAAGCCATTTAACTTCCCCTCTTCTTTAACAATATTTTGGTACATATAAGTACTTGTAGTTCTAGTAACACCTTCTACAAATACCCCTCTTCCAGTTAATGTTGAGTTTATATGTGCAAGCTCCGATACATCAACAACTCTTTTTTTATATCCAGGAGTGTTTTCATTTGCTAAGTTATTCATCACCCCTTCAACTTGTGTTTGTGATGTTCCTAGTCCTGTTTGTGCTACATGTAATATATTTAACATACTTATTCCCCTATTTATTATTTACATTTTAATACAACAATTCTTAATATTAGATTAAAAAGGCCATATAGTTTCTATCAGCTTTGTTCCCCATGGTTTATTTAAAGCATCATTTTCTTCACCATCTTTAATATACAATATTTTAAGATTTGCCAATTGATTTGAGTTTACAGTATTATCTGGACTAATATCATATGGTCTAATCACACCACTTATTTTAATATTTTGTTTTTGTCCATTTATCAACATCTCTTTTGAACCTTTAATAAAATAGTTACCATTTTGATAAGTTTGTTCTATAATTGCAGATATAACTGTTGTAAATTCTTCATCTGCCGCAGATTTTGCAGAACCTTTAAAACTACTACTTGAAGTTGTATTAAATCCAACTCCAAAACTGTTATTAAATTTATCAACTCTTTTTTGAGTACCTGTTGCTAATGTGTTTTCACCTATTGGGGCAATAACTCCACCACCTAAACTGTTAGAATTGTCTTTTTTTGTTTCTCTAGAATTTGTTGAGTCATTTGTAAGTGTCTCAGATATAAGCACTTGAATAATATCCCCTATTTGAAGATCTTTTTTATCTGCAAATAAAGATGCACCTTTTTTTGAGTAGAGTGTCCCTTTTCTTTTAATTATAGGAGCACTTTTTTTTGGTACTTGCATTTTTGGTGTAGTATCTATATCTATTTCAGGCTTAGCAGCACATCCAATAAATAATATAGATATTATTAATAGACTCGATCCAATTTTAAGACTCATATTTATTCTCCACTATCATTTTAAGGTCCAATGCAAGCTTGATACTTTTGTCAGTATGCTTAACCATGGCATTTACTCCATATCTAATAAGCAATGGTTCTATATCTGTATTAAAATCACAAACTATAAATAACTTATCTTTTATTATCTTAATAGATTGAACATTTTTTTGTCCTACTAAATCTACAATTTTAACAGATTCTTTATATATTGTTTTTTCTAAATTATTTTTTTTATCTGTTATCTTTTTTTCTTTTTTTAGTTCTAGTTTACTTAACAGTTGATTATTTTGCTCTTTGAATTTATCACTCATATGACCATAATATAACCAGAACATAACGACAAGAGAAAACATTGACAATGCTTTTATAAGAAGTTGTTTATTTCTTTTACCCTCTATTACAATTATCATCTATACTCCCTTATTGAATATTTTATTTAATAACAAACGATGTGAAGAATATATCTATTACACTATTTCTTATTCTATCCTCATCTCCATCAGGAATAGAATCATTCAAGATGTTATTAATTTCATCTATCATCTCCTCTTTTAACATAGCTTTACCACCAACTGTTAAAAGTTCCTCGCTACTTCTTGCACTTACTTGTCTTATTATTGAATCAACAATTTCTGCTTTATTATCTTCCAAAATAGCTTCAATTGCAGGTTCTATTGTTTTAAGAGTAAAAGATAGTTTCATCAGTTTTGCTCTACCTTTTGCATCAGTTATATTTAAAACCAAACTATCAATTTTAGCTTTAAATGTTTCACCAATATCTTCTTTTCCATTAGCTTGATCAACAACTTCAGATTTTGGGGCTGTAGCTGTTTTATCTTCATCACTAAATACACCTTTTGAATACAATAAATATCCACCACCACCAACTGCTGCTAATAATACTACAATTAGTACTATTAGTATAATCATCATAGGATTACCTTTTTTCTTTCCCTCTTCTTTTACTTCTTCATCTGCCATAATTAATTCCCCTTCTTATTTGTTTTATCTTCTTTGTAAATTCTCATTTTTTTCATTAAAAGTGTTGATGTTTTAGTATCAAATTTTTTTAATATTTTCATAACCCTTTTATCCTTCATTCTAATAAGTATATCAAATACTTCATCAATTTCACCCTTATCAATCATTTCATTAAAAATATTAATCGCTACTCCTAATTTCATCTTATCGTACATTAGCATCGCTTTTGATGTAATAACTCTATTTATCTCATCTAGTATTTTTTGATTTTCATCTCTTAAATCTTTAATACTTTGTTCATCTTTTTGTATATCTTCTTGAATTTTTTCTAATTGCGTTTTATTTTTTTGATATTCTAACTCTTTAATTTCATAAAACTCATTTAATTCATCTTTTACAGATATTAACTCTTGTGTCTGCTTGTATATATCACCGCTACTTTGAATATCAGAAGCAAATGAAGTATTTGAAACAATAGTTATAAAAATAAATATTTTCATAATCATCTTAATAAGCATTTAAACCCTTTTTGTTTTGTATAAACTTACTTTGCATAAATTCAGCAGAGACAATCTCCTCTTGTTTCATAATCTCTTTTAGTTTTATCTTTTTCTCTTCTTGTAAAATATAATTAAATTGTTCACTCTCTTTATTTAAAGCTATTATTAAATTATTGTAATGCTCAATTTGTTTTTTTAATTTTGCTTTTCTTTGACTTAATTTTATAATATGCTCTTTCATAGTCTCTTTGTGGATTTGAAGTACTCTAAAATCTGATATAGCACCCATAATATCTACTGTTGCACTATTCAAAGATCTATTAGTTGAAAAAAGCTCTTCATCTATATCATCAACTTTAGATTGAGACTGTTGTTTTAATAGCACTTGTTGATTAATTTGTTGTTGTTTTAATTTAAATAGTTTTTGTATCATCAATTTTTCCCAAATTCAATAATCATATCCCATAGACCTAATGTATAAGCTTCAATATGGTCTCCAATCCATGGTAAAGATATAACAATAAATACAGAAACAATAATCATTTTTGGTACAAAAGATAAAGAAGCATCACTAATTTGTGTAACTGCCTGAAATATACTAATAATAAGACCAATAACCATACTTACAATTAATGATGGCAACCCTAATAGTAGAATAATTTTTACAGTACTTTGTGATATTGCTATTAAATCCATTTTAATCTTTTATTTTTATTGTTATCTCTATGGTTTTGTTGTTTAACAATTCACTTAGTAAAGAGCTTAAATCACTACTATTAAGATTGATTGGTTGTGATTCTGAAGGAAGTTTTTCTTCTTCACTATTTGTATCTGCAGAAATAATCTCCTCCTCCTCTTCTTGAATATTTTCTGAATCATCAAAATCTTCAATTAAGATTTCATCTAATACTGTGTCTGTATCATCGGAGCTATCTTTAGTATCTATCTCATTAGAATCAGAAACAAGTGTTTCTTCACCTAGAGCATCTAGTACATCTGATTCAATTAGTTCATCCAATTGTGATAGTTCATCTTCCATATTAACTCCTTACTTCAGTTTGAAAAGATTGATTTAGTACATCTACTATATCATCTTCTAGTATCTCATCTATAGTTGTTATTTCACCTGCTTTAGGTTTATTGTTTTCTATAGCCTCTAGCCTTTTTTCTATATAGACAAGTAAGTCTTTATAAGTTCTTAAACTTATATCTCCAATACCATTGTCATCTAAAAACTTTTTACTAATACCATCTTTTGGTATTAAAAACTTAAAGGTATTTGTAAATAAGTCATCTTCTATAATCTTTTTTTGATCAATTAAAAATATTTGAGTAGGGTCCTCTTCTATCAACTCTTCTAAAGAATAAAGAGTCTCGACATCTATAACTTCACCCTCATCAATCTTGAATCTTATATTACCATGATCTAAAATTTTATGTATCTCATTTCGAAATGAAACATCACCATAAATATATATATTCAAAATAAACCCTATTATTAAATTATTTGCATTAATTATATCTATATTTTATTAAAGTTTAGATAAACTGTTAAGCATAACAAAATACTATAGGAAGTTTAACCTTGAAAAACATTTTATTGATTCTTTTTCTTTCATTAACAGTTTATGGACAAATTATTAAAGATATATCAAATATAGTTGGAATTAGAGAAAATCCACTAATAGGGCATGGACTAGTAGTTGGATTGCCTGGTACTGGTGATAAAAGTCAGTTTACTATGCAGTCATTGCAAAATTTATTACGAAATTCATATATTAAAATACCCGCGTCTTCAATAAAGTCTAAAAATATCGCTACAGTTATGGTAACAGCAACTCTACCAGCATTTGCAAGACAAGGTGATAAGTTAAAATTGAAAATATCTTCAATTGGTGATGCTAAGTCTATTGATGGTGGGCTATTATTATTAACACAGCTAAAAGGGGTAGATGGTAAAGTTTATGCATTAGCCCAAGGTACTATTATGGCTAATGATAAAGTTAAAACCAGCGGATACATTTATGAAGGTGCAATAGTAGAAAATGAACTTGAATATTCTCTAAGAGATGAAAAGTTTATAACATTAAGTTTATTAGAACAAGATGCTAAAATTGCTGCATTATGTGAAGAAAAAATTAATGAAAAATTTAAAAGAAATATTGCAATTGCATATGACACAAGAACGATAGAGGTTGCAAAACCAGATAATATATCGATTATAAGATTTATATCAGAGATACAAAATATACAAATAGATAGCATGATGAAGAAAAAAGTTATTATTGATCCTGTTAAAGAGATTATAATTGCAGGTGCTGATATAACTATAAACCCTGTTACGATATCTAGAAAAAACTTTACACTTAGAATTAAAAAATCAATTCTCGATGATAAGTCATGGGCAGATCCCACAAAAAATATTGGAGTTGATATTGGTGATGATACTACAATTGGTCAAAAGGCAGTAGAGGTAGATGTAAATAATGCTTTAATAAATACAAAAAACCAACCAACAGTATCTGACTTGATGAGAGCAATGAAAACAATGAAACTAAATATAACAGAGATTATAGAAACAATAAAAATGCTTGATAGCCTAGGGGCAATTAATGCAAATGTAGAGATGGTAAGATAATATGGCAGAATTTTTAAGTCAAGATGAGATTGATGCTCTTTTAGATATAGCAGATGAAGATGGTGCTTTAGAGGATATACCTGAGGATACAGGACCCGTTGCAAAAGATAAAAGTTATGCTATCTATGATTTTAAAAAGCCAAACAGAATTTCAGCAGAACAGATGAAAGCATTTAATGCTCTACATGATAAAATGTTGAGAACTACTATTAGTGAGTTGTCTGCAATGTTGAGAAAAATTGTTGATGTTAAGTTATATAGTATTGAACAGATGACTTATGGTGAATTTATTTTATCTATACCTCAAATTACAAGTTTAAATACACTATCAATCAAACCTCTAGAGGGTAGGATTGTTATGGAGTGTAACCCCGCAATTAGTCATAAAATAATTGCACACTTACTTGGAAATGGAGAAAGTTCTTTAACGGATTCTACGGAAAAAGAGCTAACAGAGATTGAGCTACAGGTTTTTGATCATTTTTATCAGTTAATTATAAAAAATCTTAAAATTGCATGGGATAGTGTTTCTACAGTTAATTTTAAAACAGAGAGTATGGATACAAATGCAAATGCGATTCAGATTATTTCTGATCATGAAATAGTTCTTCTAGTTGTATTTGAGATAACAATTGATGATGAGTCAGGATTTTTATCAATCTGTTATCCTATATCATATATTGAACAACTTCTAGATGTAATTGTAGAAAAAATATTTGCGGAAGCAAAAAATAAAAAAGTGAGTAAGCAAAAAGATATAAATGCATTAATATCTGGTTCTAAAATGAAAATAGATGTGATGTTAGCAGAAACAGAAATGAATATTAAAGATCTACTACATCTACAAGAGGGCGATGTTATATCTTTTAATAAAAATGCGACAAGTGCATCTTCTAAAGTATATATTAACAATAAAGAGAAATGGTCAGCAGTAGCAGGCTCTTCAAGTAATAGAAAAGCTATGCAGATAAAATCAAATATTGACCATGAAAAGATGGAAACATTAAACTCTTTAAAACTATTAAGTACCCAAAGAGATGAACAAACAAAAAAAGCAAATGAAGCTATAGCAAAACTTATATCTGCAAGAGAAGAATTTTAGACTTTTTCAATATATTCAATCTGTAGCATAAATTATATTTTATTATATTTTTATAAATATTTAGATATAATTTACCAATAAATAATGAACTATTTAAAGGAAAATTATGCTTTTAACTCCAGGGCCTACAGCAGTACCTGAATTTGTAAGAACTGCTATGAGTGATATAACATTACATCATAGAACACCAGAATTTGAAAATATATTTAAAAATACAAGAGAATTATTACTAGAACTTTTTGATATGCCTGAAGCTGTAATGTTAGCTTCAAGTGGAACTGGAGCTATGGAAGCATGCGTTACTAACTTGACACATAAAAAAGCTTTAACTATAAATAGTGGAAAGTTTGGTGAGAGGTTTGGTAAAATTTGTGATGCCCATAATATCTCATATACGGAGATAAAGCACGAGTGGAATACACCAGCTTCTATTGAAGAGATAACTAATGCAATAGAAAATGATAAAGATATCGATGCAATATTTATACAGATTTGTGAAAGTGCAGGTGGATTAAGACATCCAGTTGAAGATATAGCAAAAGCAGTTAAAAAAATAGATAAAAATATCTCTATTATAGCTGATGGTATTACAGCAGTAGGTGTTGAAAAAATAGATACTATAAATATAGATGCCCTTATAACAGGAAGTCAAAAAGCACTTATGTTGCCACCAGGTCTATCTATGATTGGATTTAGTGAAGAGGCGGTTGCAAAAATTGAATCTAAACCATATGGATACTACTTAAACCTTGCATCAGAGATTAAAAAACAAAAAACAAATACAACAGCTTATACAGCTGCAACTACATTAATAATTGGACTAGGTTCAATTTTAAATAGATTAAAAGAGGATGGTTTTGAAAATCTTTATACCAAAACAGCACTTAGAGCAAAAGCAACAAGAGAAGCATTTAAAGCTATAGGACTTGAAGTTTATCCTACAAAACCATCAAATGCAATGACAACAATCTATACTGAAAATTCTAATGAGATTAGAAAAGTATTAAAAGAAAAATTTGATCTTAATATTGCAGGTGGTCAAGATCATCTAAAAGGTAAGATATTTAGAATAAATCATATGGGACTAGTAGCAGACTATGAAGCGGTTTGGGCTGTAAATGCAGTGGAAAAAGCTATGGATGAGCTAGGTTTAAGAGTTTTTGATGGAGCAGCAAACAAAGTTTTTATGGAGGTTTGTTTTGCTTAGCAAAATAAAATTAATGGGAATAAAACAATGATTTTTGAACACGAAATACCAGAAGGTAGTAGATTATACTTTGGAAAACTAGCAAAACAAAAAAGATATTTAGAATCTAAAATATCAGCTTTTTTTTCAAAAATTGGTTTTGAAGAGATAATTACACCAAATTTTTCTTATTCTCAACATCAAAGTATAGAAGATGATAAACAACTTATAAAAATAAGCGACAGATCTAATAATCAAGTTGCATTAAGAGCAGATAGTACTTTGGATGTAGTAAGAATTATAACTAAAAGACTTGGTCGTGCTACGAGTCATAAAAAATGGTTTTATATACAACCAACTTTTTCATATCCTGCAACTGAAACATATCAAATTGGTTGTGAGTGGATTAATCATGACAATATATGTGATGTTATAAATTTAAATGCAGATATATTAAATATACTTAATATTAAGCCAATGATACAAGTTGCAAATATTAATATTCCTAAACTTGTTGCAAAAGAGTTAAATATTGAATTAGATTTATTTAAAGATGGTGAAATTGGTCAATTATTTGAATTAAATATTGCCTGGTTGACTAAGCTTCTTTATGTTAAAACTGTTGAAGAATTAAAAGAGGTTATGAGTAGTGTTCCTGTGGAGATAAAAATAGAATTAGAAAAATTATTAAATATTTCAGAAAATATAAACTATTGTAATATTACAGTTTCTCCACTTTATTATGGAGCATGGAAATACTATGATGATGTTTATTATAGAATTATAAAAGATAATTTAACAATAGCAAAAGGTGGCGGATATAAAAGTGATGGTATTAGTTCACTTGGTTTTGCATTGTATACCGATAATTTATTAAAAATACTAGATATAAAGACGAAGGATAAGATTTGAGTAAAGCAGATGTAATAGTTGGAATACAATGGGGTGATGAGGGTAAAGGTAAAATAGTTGATAAACTTGCCCAAGAATATGATATGGTATGTAGAAGTCAAGGTGGACACAACGCTGGACATACTATCTGGGTTGATGGTGTAAGATATGCACTTCATCTAGTACCTTCTGGTATCTTAAATCCTAAAGCTATAAATGTAATTGGAAATGGTGTTGTTTTAAATCCAGAATCAATTATAAAAGAGATGGAACAATTTTCTAATCTTGAAGGTAGAATTTTTATCTCTGACAAATCACACTTAAATCTTCCGTACCATAGTTTAATTGATATTGCTCGTGAAAAACTAAAAGGTGATAATGCTATTGGAACTACAGGAAAAGGTATCGGACCTGCTTATGCAGATAAGATAAATAGAGTAGGATACAGAGCTAATGCACTTTTAAATCCAACTCAATTATGTAAAGATATTATGGCTTATTTCAAAGAAAATAAAGTTATTTTTGATGCTTTAGATGTGGCTACTCCAAATGAAACTGAACTTTTAGCTGAACTTAAAGGGTACAGTGACAAACTAGGGGTATTTATAACAAATACTACAAATATGGTTTGGGAAGCTTTAGATGCTGACAAGAAAATTCTTCTTGAAGGTGCTCAAGGTACATTACTAGATATTGATCATGGAACTTATCCTTATGTAACTTCAAGTGCAACTGTTAGTGCTGGTGCTTGTACTGGTCTTGGGATTGCCCCTAAAGATATTGGTGTGGTTACTGGTATTGTAAAAGCTTATACTACAAGAGTTGGAAATGGACCTTTCCCTACTGAAGACTTTACAGATGCTGGTGAAACAATGGCAGATGTAGGAAAAGAAGTAGGAACTACAACTGGTCGAGGTAGAAGATGTGGTTGGTTTGATGCTGTTGCAGTTAAACATGCAAGTAGATTAAATGGTTGTGACCAATTATCATTAATGAAAATTGATGTTTTAGATGGTTTTGAAACTATTAAAATCTGTGTTGCTTATGAAGTAAACGGGGAAAGAATAGATTATATGCCATCAAATATGGACAATATTATCCCTATATATGAAGATATTGCAGGTTGGGGTAAAGTTGAAGGTTGTAGAGTTTATGACGAACTTCCTGAAACAGCAAAGCAATACATAGAAAGAATTGAAGAATTAACAAAAACTAAAATTGGAATTATTTCTACTTCTCCAGAGCGAGAAGATACTATAATTAGAGGATAATATTAATGAAATTAAAAAAACAACATAGCAATTATATCGCAAGAAAAATAACAAAAGATATTGTAAATTCAGAATTTATTGAAGTGAGAAAAGAGAAATCGCTTATAACTCAAGAGTGTGAAAGAGTATTGAATGATGATATAGAAAAAGAGATAGAATTAGATGAAGCCGTAGATGAACTTTTAGAAAATCAAGAAGATGAGATAGAGTTTTATAAAGCTGATTATAGACAATTATTTTGGATGACTAAAAAAAGAATGGCAAATGATTTTGGTGTAAACTTAAATTTTGAAGATAGGTTTTCAAATATAGCACATAATATTATGGATTATCTATATGAAGAGGATTTTATCCACTTCATAGTAAATGACAATCAAGTTAAAAATCTTATTTCAAATGCTATAAATGATTTTATCAAAGGTTATGATGAAGCAGATACTGTAGCTTATGAAAAAATAAAAACTTATAAAAGAAAACTTATCCCTGGAACTGAAGATTATGATATAGTTTATCACAGACTTTATGAAGATGAGTTAATTAGAAAAGGGTTAATATAATATGAAAACAATTTATATATACTTAGAAAACGGAACTTTTTTAGAAGCTAAATCTTTTGGTGCTAATGGTACACAAGTTGGAGAACTTGTATTTAATACATCTATGAGTGGTTATCAAGAGATTATTACAGATCCATCATATGCTGGACAATTTGTTACATTTACATCTCCTGAAATTGGAAATGTTGGGGTAAACGAAGATGATAATGAAAGTGATCAAGCACATTGTAAAGGTGTATTTGTAAGAGCTTACAATGATGAGTATTCTAACTTTAGAGGTGAAAAAACTTTAGCAAAATTACTTAAAGAAAATAATACTCTAGGTATTTGTGAAATCGACACAAGATATTTAACTAAAATGTTAAGAGATAATGGAGCTATGATGATGATAGCTTCTACAGAAATATCTGATAAAAATGAGCTAAAACAACAACTTGAATCAACTCCTAGAATAGAAGATATTAATTATATAGAAAAAGTTACAACAACACAAAGTTATATCCATAAAAATGGTGCTTGGAACCACTCTACAATGTCTTATAATAAAGCTGTTATGAGTGATAAAAAAGTCGTAGTAATTGATTTTGGTGTAAAGCGAAATATACTAAATGAACTTGTAGAGGTTGGACTTGAAGTTGAAGTGATTTCAAGTGATTTTAATGCAGACGATTTAATAGCAAAATTTAAAGATGGTCAAATTGGTGGAATATTTTTAAGTAATGGTCCTGGTGACCCTTTAACTTTAACAAAAGAGAAAGAGCAAGTTAAAAAACTTATAGATGAAAATATCCCAATGTTTGCAATTTGTTTAGGTCATCAAATGCTTAGCATTGCTCATGGGCATGATACATATAAATTAAAATTTGGTCAGCATGGTGGAAATCATCCTGTAAAAAATAAAACAAATGTAGTAGAGATAACAGCACAAAATCATAACTATAATGTACCTGATAGTATAGAAGATAT
>JAYEIM010000126.1:0-2800 GCA_034660095.1 Campylobacterota bacterium
TAACTAATCACCCTATCAAATTTTAAAAATAGACTTAAAAGATGAAAAGATAGATAAATTTTTATCTTTATTACAATATGCCCCTAGTAGTTTTTTAGATATAATTTACATATAAAATAATTAAGATTTAATATAAAGGTTTTAAATTGGCTATAAATTTTGAATGGGATGATAATAAAGCTAAATCAAATTTTATAAAGCATGGTATTTCATTTGAAGAAGCTAGTACTGCTTTTAGTGATAGCTTATCAATAACAATTGAAGACCCTTTACATAGTGATGATGAAAATAGGTTAGTTTTAATAGGTAAATCTATAAATCATAAAACTCTTGTTGTGATTCATCTTGAAAAAACTGATTCTATTAGAATTATTAGTGCAAGAAAAGCAACAAAAAAAGAATATAAATTTTATGAGGAGTTTTGAAATGAAAAAACAAGATGAAATGTTAGAAGAGTATGATTTTAGTAAAGGTATAAGAGGAAAATACACAGAGCAATATAATGAAGGTGTAAATATAATTAAGTTAGATAAAGATGTAAGTAAAATATTTTCTGATGCAGAATCTGTAAATAATGCACTTAGAACATTAATTAATCTAATACCTAAAAATAAAATTGATTCTATACGCTTAGCATAAAATATGAAAATAGATGAGGGTATGATTATTGGTGAGTATGCAAAAGATAATAATCTTTCTGTAAACCCTAAGAAAAAAAAATCTTAACGGAAAGTGAAAGAAAAAGAGCTTCTCGTAAGTAGGGAGTTTTTTTAGCAAACACGATTTTTACCCTCAGGTACCTCGTCGTGTTTGTGGTTTATTAGTAAATATTACCTCTAAAATCAACATCATTAACTATAGCAACAGTTTTAAGATATTTTTAACAGTCGTTTTTCTTTTGGTATATTATCTATCAATAAATCTAATAATATATCAACATTATAGTTATGTTCAGCAGAGTAATATATAGGTTTAATAATTTCAATATTTGTAGCTTCTTTTACTCTTTTTTGAATTGAAGTAACTTGATCTTCTAAAAACTGTTTTAATTTTGGTTTTGGTTTATTATTTTTACTATTCCAGTTTCTACCTTTCATAGCCATATCTGCTTGATTTACAGCTACTAATATTCTATCTTTTTGAAAGTTAGGAACTATTACTTCATTTAATAATTTATAATTTGTTCCCATATCTCTATTTGAACCTTCTATGATTACTAATACTACATCTATAAATCCATATTGTTTATTATCTTTATGATAATCTTTATATAATAAATCTATGATTTTTATAGAATGTTCTTTATCTTTTTTTATACCATCACCAAGCCCAGGAGTATCCCAAAGTCTAAGGTATTCATTTAAACTATAATTATCTAAAGACATTGTTTCAGGATTAACTCCTTTACCAACTTTTGCTATATCTTTTTGAAAGAGTGAGTTTAAGGTTGTTGATTTTCCTGCACCTGTTACTCCTGTAACCATAATATCAAGAGGATTAATTCCCATAACCATTAGTTTTGTGATTATATCTGCTGTTCTATAATTTTTATGCATTTTAAAAACCAAAAAAACTTGCTATTGAACTAACTGCTGATTTAACAGCTCCAACTACTCCACCAACTACTTTTCCAATAGTTTCTCCAGTTTTACCCATACCAAATATTTCACCTATTTCTTCACCTATTTCGCCACCTGCTTTTGATGTCTCTTTAATTGTTTCGATAAAAGATTTTTGTATTTCTTCTGTGTAGTTTATAATTTCATCATCATCTTGCCACATCTCTTTATCATCTGATGCATTATTAGCAAAAGCTAATCTTTTTTTACTAGGTGTATTTTGTACAATATAATATAAAAGCTTAGATAAATTATAAGGTCGTTGATTTTCATCATCATCTTTATATCCAGCTGAATAATAAATAGGTTCTATATCAATATTTGTTGCTTCTTTTACCCTATCTTTAATTGATTTTACTTTTTCTTCTAAGAACTTTTTTAATTTAGGCATTGGTTTATTGTTTTTAGAATCCCAGTTTCTTCCACTCATAGCTACATCAGCTTGATTAATGGCAACTAATATTCTATCTTTTGCATTTTCTCCAAGATTTGGAATGATTACTTGATTTATCAATTCGTAAGATGTTCCTAAGTCTCTACTACCACCATCAAGAATTACTAGTACTAAATCAATTAATGGTTTATTATTTTCATCAAGTTCGTTCAGCTTTTTAATAATAGCTTTTGAATGTTGTATATCTTTTTCTTTTCCATCACCTAAACCTGGACTATCCCATAGTATTAGGTTATCTAGTTCATATTTTTGTATTTCCATAGTTTCAGGATCGACACCAATACCAACTTTTGCAATATCCATATTAAACATAGCATTTATAGTTGAACTTTTACCACATCCAGTAGCACCAGTAATCATCAAATTTACTTTTTGATTTTTAAGATTTAATACATTTTTTAGTAGTTTTTGTTTAGTTTCTTCATTTAAATCTGAAGAATCTATATCAATCTCCATATCTTTAAAAATATCTTTTTCTTTCATTTTTTAAGTCCTTTATTATAAGTTGAATTTTCTAGTTTTTAAAAATCACTATTTAATGTATCAATACCTCTGCCAAAAAAAGGCAAGAATTTCAAGGATAACTGATATAATTTAATAACCAAAAAAAAACTAAAAAAGTCATCCTATGAAAAGAATTATAACATTACTAAGCTGTCTAAAACCAAACATAAAAAATAAACATCATAATCAATTAAAAATAATAGTTCATTCGCTACTAGTGATG
>JAYEIM010000127.1:0-13634 GCA_034660095.1 Campylobacterota bacterium
GATATATATTCAACAATTTAATCATCTCCAAAAATTTACGATTTAAAGTTATTTCACCATTTGCTATACTCATATCCGTTCGCTATCGCTCTCTATTTCAAGGAAACAGAGGCAAAACCACCAACACTATCGTACGAATGAGAAGAATAAAAAAGCAAAAGCATCGCCAACACACCCACAGGGGAAGAGTAACTCCAAGTCACCCCGACAAGCGGCACAAGTCCGTGTCGTAGATATTTGTATACTGCCCCTTTCCCAAAGGTATTATCAGCATCACCATTTGTTCCATCAGCAGTAGGGATACCTGCACTTGCTAGATTAAACTCTTTTGAGTTTGTATCAGTAGAGAAGTTAAATACATCATTTCCACCATTTCCAAGGTAAGCCCAGCCACTATTGCTAGTAACATTATCTGTTAAGTCAAGTAGGTCATACAAATCTGCATCTAAGATATTTGCACTTGTTAAGTCATTTGCATCTACTGTTTTTTTAAGTATTCTAAAGTATCTTGAACTATATACACCATCTGTTGCTACAATAGCTCTTGATAAATCAGCATTTACTGTAAAGCTATTACCATCAGTGACTGTCTCTATTGTATATGCACTTGTGTTGTATGTAGACCCGCTTGATGGTGTTCCACCAAAATATATAGTATCACCTACAGCCAGTCCGTGTGAAGACATAGAGACATTTCGTGAGCCACTATCACAAGTAGCACCAGTTTTTGCTAAGTATGTTAATCCTATCACGATTTTCCACATATTTCCATTGACATCTGCTATTCCACAAGCTTGACCATTGTGTGTAGTTTTTGCAAAAGGTACGCCGCTACCAGTTAAAGCACAGTTGCTATATCCACTAGCTGTAAATGTCACACTTGTATCACTATTATCTTTTAGACTATTTGCTAGATTTCCTTTTGGAAAAAATGGTGCTATATCGTTGTATGCACATAGTACACTTGAAGCTCCTGATTGACTTTGAGCCAAGGCTATTAATTGTATCACTTGCCATTCG
Organism: Campylobacterota bacterium; assembly: GCA_034660095.1. Taxonomy (GTDB): domain Bacteria; phylum Campylobacterota; class Campylobacteria; order Campylobacterales; family Arcobacteraceae; genus JAIOSF01. The sequence continues at coordinate 1,021 of JAYEIM010000127.1, forward strand.
AAAATTGTCGGTGCTTTAAATCCTGCTGAACTACAAGCATCTATAAAACCTGCATAGTTGTTTGATGGATTTGATATTAAATTTGCTATACCATTATGAGCTGAGTTTGTAGATACTGGGTCAAGATATTGTTTAGATACTAATTTACCAGCTTCATTTCCCATCATAAAACCAGCCCATAAGAAACCATCTGGACTATCCATAAATGCTCTAGGCTTCACATACCCTGCACCTGCTGTATCTTGTATACTTACAACATTTCCAGTCATTTTGTAATAAAATGGTGGTATATTATAAAATGTACTACCGTGTGTATCATATAGTTTTGCGTAGTTATCACTTGCTAAACTATCGTGATCTATCGCTTTTTCATATCCACTAGGTATTTTTTCATCTTTTATTGCAGCTACACCAAAACCTACTGTTCCCGCTGTTCCTATACTATAAATATCACTATCTACACCTATATCTACATTCATCTCATTTAGCTTTGCTAAACTTGCTCCTGCATATGCTAGTTGCTCCAAATTTGTAGAATCTGTAGCTACTTCCTCTATCTTCTCTACCAGTTTACTTCTTGCACTTTCTATACTCATTTTTTCTCCTTTTTATTAAAATAAAGCTATACCAAATAGCTCGGCTTTTACTTGTTTTTCAAGTGAATTACCATTATAAACTTCTGCTTCTGATATTGCTAAAACTGTATCTTCTTTTGCTTGTACTGCTTCATCTCTTGCTTTTTGCGATAGTAAAGCACTTTGATTGCTATCCTCTGCACTTGATACTGCTGTTTCTTTAGATTCAAGTGCCGATTCTGCACTTGATACTGCATTAGATATATTTTCTATATTCTCAACAACACTATCTATATTCTCTTTATTATTTGAAACTGCTACTATTTTTAAAATATCATCTGCTACTTTTTCTATTTTTAAAATATCATCTGCTACTATATCTATCTTAATCTTATTATCATTTACAGCGTTGATATTTGCTTTATTATCATTTACAGCGTTGATGTTTGCTTTGTTATCATTTACAGCGTTGATGTTTATTAGTTCTTCAGCTACTGCTTTAATTTCATCTACTGAAAGTCCGACTAATCTAATGCTATTAATATCTTCTATAATAGAGTTGATATAGTTCATATTTGCTACAGTTGTGTCTATATTTGCTTTGTTATCATTTACAGCGTTGATGTTTGCTTTGTTATCATTTACAGCGTTGATGTTTGACTCATTATCATCTATACTTGTCAATAAGTCTATATTTTTTTCTATACTAATTATCTTTGCTATATTATCAGCTACGCTTCCTATTTTATTTGGACCAGCCAAATCATTTGATATTAAAATTATTCTAGCATTTGCATTGCTTACATTTTCTATTTGTATTATTTTCGAAGCTACTGAATCAATATTTTCTTTATTATTATCTACTGCCAAGATTGAAACTATATTGTTAGATACGCTAATTGCTTCATCTTTTATTTGAGATACATTTTTTAACTCATCTTCTATATTTGTAATAATCTCTATTTCGTTTGATATTTCACTCAAAGTATTTATATTTTCTATAAAACTACCCATTATTCTTTCTCCTTTAAATTAAATAAATAAGAGTCCATCATTTGTGATACATCAATAGTCATATTGCTTTGCATTATTTCATCTGCATAATAAATATATAGATTTACTATATCCATCTCTGTTTGCGTGAAATTATTTATTTTTTGTAAGAAATAAAGATTTAGCTTTTCTGCAAAGGTATCCAATAGAGTTACTTTACTGTTGCTAATATTCAATACCCCATCATAACAACCAATTTTAAACAAAGATGTGAGTTCATGCGGATTCGTGCTAGTCGATGACATTATTGTAAAAACAAAATAATTACTACTAGGAAGAGTTAGTTTATATGTAGAGATAGTATCTATTTTGTCTGTTTCCATTATACTAAACTCTAAAGTATCAGATATGATATTTATTTTTTTGTCAAGTGAATATCCAGAAGATGTCATAAAAATATCTCCTACGCTATTTATAAGCTGTAGAGTTACTGTATCACCAATTTTTAAACCAAGTTTATTAATAGTAGTTTTTATTAGCCTCATGGTATCCCTTCTTTAATTTCTCAATTAATTTTAGCAATTAAAATACAATTTGCTATACCATCAATATCACTTTTTCATATTCTATATTTACCCCAACTTCTTTTACTAATAGTTCTATCTCTTTTATTTATAACAATAGGTTTAGTGGATGATGGTCTTTTTGCTAACACAAAATGATTTACAACTACATTTGCTATTGTTTCCATACAGTCATCCTCTTTGCTATCTTTCTCTGGATGAAAACCTTTATATTCGCTAAGACACTGTTCTCTTCCTATAGCACCTATGACCCATCTGATTCTGTGTTCTTTAAGTACTGTGATACTTTGGTCTATTTTCTGGTTTTTTGAAATGCTCGTTTTTGGACTAAAAAGTGTTACTTTATTTGTAAGTATCGGCTTTCCTTCTGATTTTAACTCAAAATTAATTTCTGCTATTTTTGCTTTTAAATATTGTTCGGTAATAATACCTCCACCACTATTTTCCATAAAAACAGGAACTTCAGGATATTCCATCATTACTTGCATTATATGTTCTATAAATTCCTTGTTACCCCACTTGCCATGCCATGTTCCGTATATATTAAAAATTTCTGCTTTTTCTTTAGTCAAGCTTGTACCAACAACACTTATAGCTCTATTATCTGCTGTTTCTTTTATGCTTTGTGCTGGATCTATAGATATGCATTTATTATCTTCTTTTAGTTCCCATTTTGCCACAGATGCAAAATCTGCATCTGTTACATACCCAGTTTCTATTGTTCTAGGGTCTTGCATATATTGACTATACCAATCTTCTTTCATAACTTCTTTTTGCCTATCTAGTTTTTCTATGGTTTCAAAATGAGGGTTTAAAGGTTCATAAGCTTTTCTGATATAGTGAAATTCAAAGAAATCATAAACATTCTCTTTTTTCTCATATCCTGTCAGATTAATATGCGTCCATATGTCAGGTTCTTGTTCAAGTAGATATCCCACTAAGTCATCTTCATGCAGTCTTTGCATAATAACAATAATGGCACTATTAGGGTCATCCTTTCTAAGCCTTGATGAGATACTTCCTTTATAGAAGTTTTTAACCAAATCCCTTGTTGGTTTTGAGTTTTTTTCAATTGCTTTCATTGGATCATCTATGATCACAAAATTTCCATGAAAACCAGTAATACCACCGCCAACAGTAGTGCTAAACATACCACCTTTGGATTCTAAATACCACTCTTTATCTGCTTTTTTCCTCCCTAGGGGATTATCTTCAAATATCTTTTTATATGTTTTCGAAGTGATTATCTCTTTTACCTCTGCGGGTGTTTTTGTAGCCAAATCATCACTATATGATGTATATATAAATCTTTTTTTAGGACTGTTTCCAAGCACCCAGCTTACAAATAGTCTAACTGCAAATTCAGTTTTACCATATGCTGGAGGAATATTAATTATAAGTCTTGTCACCTCACCTGATGCTACTTTCATAAGTGCATCACATAGAAGTCTATGATACCAAGATTCTAAAAGAGGTGTTTCGTATTCTTCTTCAAATATGTATCTTGCATAATACAACAAATCTTTTCTAGCCATTGCCAAATTAAAAGGCTCTGCTATTTTTTTAGCTAATACTTTTTGAATATCATCAAGCATAATCTATACCAAATATAAGAAAAGTAAATAATATTATACTAAGTAAATAACAAAAGTATAAAATAAGAGTCGTCTTCATCTATTTACCAACTTATGCCATATTTTTAAGTTTATTTTTTGATTCACTACTGCATCAATAAAACTCTCATTTTTCTCTAATTTCACCCGTGCAACTCCATCATAGGCGTAGTGTTCTGAACTATAATGAACAAACTCTTTATCAATAAAGCATGCTTCTAGACTCTCTATAGTTAATATCATTATCATATCCTTTTTAATAATTTTATATTTGTACCAATTCCCTTAACTTGTATGTCTCGCTTTTTAACAGATAGTTCTTTTTTATAATATCTTAACACCAAGGGATTGCATGTTTTTAAAAAATCTACCAACTCTGTAGAGTTTGCGAACTCTACAAAATCAGTACTATTGTATTTTTTAATACTCAATGCCATTTTTAGAAAAGTATCTCATCATCTACAGTATTTAATACTGGTATGTTGTCTTGAGGGATTGGCTGCTGATTATATACATCGGGGTAGTTATTCTGTTTTTGTTTTTCATCAGCATAAGATACAATATTAAAAATATGATCAGGTGCTTTTGTTTTATCTTTTGCTACTTTGTAAAGTTTAAATTCAAAATTATCGTTTACAGTTACTCCTTTTAAGACCTTACATTGTTTATAATCAATATTTTGTTTACTAGTTTGATTATAAGCTTCTCCTACAGGAAGAGTATATCCAGCTTCTCCTCTTTTGCCTGTATGACCCCAAATGATATAATCAGGATGTTTCTCTTTTCCACTTATGAGATTAGAAGGTTTAATCTCCCCATTAAGATATTTATTTGTATTTACATCCAAAGTGAGATTTATTTTGGTATCTAAAGTTCTGATTTCAAGATTTACTATCTTTTTTTTTACTTTATCTGCTAGTTCTATCTCTTTTAATATACCTCTACCTATTGTTTTCATTTTTTCTCCTTGTGTTTTTTTAAAAATCATCTACAAATTCAATATTTGAATTTATATATTCATCGTCACTTACATAATTTATAATCTCTGGCTGTATACCATGTTGTGGAACTACAACTTCATCTTTTGGAACTCTATACTTATCTAATGCTTTTGTAACTTGTTTGTTTTTGTCAAGCTCTACTCTATAAAAATCAGCAGTTGATGGTACAAACATAAGATGCTGTAATGGATGCTTCAAAGTGTCTTTATTTTTATTCCAAACTACAGTTCGAAGCTCAGACTCTTTATCTTTTTTATTTGTTAAATAAAGATGAAACCATGTAAATGCTTCATGAGATGCGTTCTTACTTTTCATAACTGATATCACACTACTTTTATCATCTTCTTTTGAAGTTTGAACTATCACAACAATTGGTATTCTTAGCTCTTTTGACAGTTTCGCAAGCTTTGAAAAAATAGCAGATATTCTATTTTCATCTGTTTTCAAATTTGTATCTAGATTTACCATACGCATCATACTGTCTATAACTGCTATTTTTATCCCTTTTTCTTTATGAAAATATCTTATACCACTACATATTGTTTCTATATTATAATAATCATCAAATGTATATATGTTTTCAGCGTTTCCATTCCAATACCCTTTTTCTACAGCTTCTTCATAACTGTCATGATAAACATCTTTTCCAAACTCCAAAGAGCCAAACAATACAGGATGCTCTCTAGAGATATTTTCTACCATTCTTGTTGCTATAAATGTTTTACCACTCTCTGGATCACCACTAATATACATAAGTCCTTGATTTCTAATACCAACGGCACCTTTATTATCGGTAAAAACAGTATCTATAAATGGTATATGTGTTTTTATTCTTATCGCTTTTGGTAAATTTTTTTTCCATTTACCAACATCAGATAAACTCATACCATAATCTCTATTCTCAAGAAAATCATTATCATTTAATGATGATTCTAAAAAGCTAACTATTGTCTCAGGGGATAAGCTAGGATCAGATACTTTTTTTCTAATCTCAAGAGATAACTGATTTAATTGTCTTCTTTGATAGTCTTTTTTAAAGTCATTGATATACTCAATTAACATCTCTTCTACAATAATTGTTTTGCTAACTATATTCCAAAAAACTGATTCATTAACCGATAAACCATACTCTTTAAACTTTTCAAGTGTATTATCTATTGTGTATTTTGTATTTTCATTGTACATTTTAGATAAAATTTCATACATATTAGAATAAGTGTCATTTTCAAACCACACTTTAGATATTCCCATAGTCATGATAGAATCTAAGTTTAAATTGTATTCATTTGCCGATATTATAAAATTTAATATATTTTCAGCATATAGATTGTGTGTTTTGGAATCTAGCATTATAAACCTCCAGTACAAACTGCATGATTTTCAAGCCACTGGTCAATAAGAATTCTGTCGTAACGGATAAATTTACCTACTTTTGAATATGGGATTGTTTCTGCCCTCCTCATCTTTGCTTGTGCATCAACACCGAACTGATACTCTTCAGCCAACTCTTTTGGCGACAACCATCTTTTCATTAGTAAAACCCCACTTTCAAATCACCTAAAAGATAAAAATCTTTATATACTCTAGTATCTTTTAAACTTACTAAATAAGCTTGATACTGTTGTATTAGTGCTTTAAATTTATCACATACTTTTATGAAGTATATATCACATACTTTTATAAAATCAAATAGTTTAATACCTGTTTTCTCCATAAAATATATTCTCTGCAAAATAGTCTTTTTATCTATAAGCAAACTATCCGCCAATTCAGTTATTAAAAGATAATTACTCAAATCAGTTGTTTTGCTTGCTACTTCATTATCTATTATATCTTTGTATACAAAAGAGTTCTTTTTCACGACAATCACCTTGTTTGGGTGTTTTTTTTCTAAATGAAACCTACTAATACTGTTGTCACTTACTTTCATTACTTCTTTGAGTAAAACCAAATTATCTAAAGTTCTAATCATCATCGCCACCATTTGATTTTTTAAATTTAACTTCCCTATCTAACCAAATATTAAAAGCAGCACTCCAATCTGCAAATTTTTTTCCATTTGCTTTATAGTGCATTCCAAATTTTTTATAAACTTCGGGTTCAATATCTAAATCTCTTGCTTTTAAAAGTGCATGTTTTAGCAGCTCTTCTCTATATCTTTTATCTAGTTTAGAGATACCGCATGGTTTATCTAACTCAAATGAAAAACTTGTACTAACTATTTTTGCAGGAGTTTCTTTTTTTTCATTATTTGTATCTCTGGTCCAAGTTTTTCCTATCTTAGTTAATCTGAAAGCTGGTTTTCTTGATCCTCTTAATTTATTTAAAGACTCAACAAGACCTTTATCTTCAAGTGATGTTAATATCCTACTTATTGTAGCTTTGCTTCCAATTGATGGTATATCGCTTTGTATTTTTGATGCGTACAATAGATAATAGACTTCTTTATTATCATCAACTATTGTTGTAGCCCATGATGACAAATCTGAAAATTCTATCATCACCATCATCTCTTTAAGAGACAAACCCCATTCTCTACCCTTTTCCAAATTTACAAAAGCACCTTTTCTTATGCTCATTTTTCGCCACCATTTGATTTTTTTCTGACAGATTCTTGCATAAAAGCTTCTAATTGAATTTGAGATATTCTTATGTTTCCTACAAATTTATAGTAATCTAACTTTCCATTTTGAATCCATTTATGAACAGTATTTGGTAAGACTTTTAACTTTTTTGCCAACTCTTCCACGGTATAATATATCTCATCTATTTCCAAAATATTCCCTTTTGTGCTACAATATTCTTATTAAGGATAAAATTATATTCTTTTTATCCTTAGTAAAAGATAAAAAAAGAATAAAAAAGGATACTAAATGAATTTAGCAGACAGAATAAAACATATTAGAGATACTTTTAATCTCACACAACCACAACTTTCAGAATTAGCAGAATGCACAAGTGAAGGTGTAATAAAGGGGATAGAACAAGGAAAAACAGCCACAATTAAAACAAAATATTCTATTCCTATATCAAACAAACTAGGGATAAATAGGGAATGGATTGAGCGTGGAATAGGTATGATGAGAAATTCTCATGAAGAGATAATTAATACCATGGAGATAGTTGAATCTGCTTTAAACCCTAACATTATCTCTATAAAATATTACGAAGATATTAGGGCAAGTGCAGGCATAGGTTGTATCAATGATGAGTGCATACCTGCATATATTCAACTTATACCAACGATTCTTCCTTTATCTTCTAAAAGCAACAATATTGAAGCTATAAAAGTATATGGTGATAGTATGACAGGGACAATTCAAGATAATGATATTATTTTCATAGATAAAAATAAGTCACAGGTATTAAATGGAAAAATTTATGTTGTGTATATGTGTGATGAAGTTTATGTGAAAAGAATTTTCAAAGATCCAAAAACAAAATCTTTAATATTAAAATCAGATAATCCAATATATCCTCAATTTGAAGTTACATGTGAAGATTTTAAGATTATAGGTCAAGTAATAGCAAATATGAATATAAAAGAACTATAAAAAAGAAAAAGAGTGAGTTGAAATGTGCTTCTATCTTAACTTACTATCTTAACTTACTATATGTATTATTATTATTATTTTCATTTTGATTAAGTTAAAAATCAAAATGATTAAGTTAAAAATCAAAATGATTAAGTTAAAAATCAAAATGATTAAGTTAAAAAATCGCCACCATTTGAAAAAAAATTAACTAAAATTTTAATATTCATATATTAAATCTCTCATAGGTATATATGAAGACAGAGGGGTGGGGAATTGGGCTACCCCTCAAAAAGTGAGATTTAGAAATGAAAAAAAATGTGCATAAGTACACAATCACAAGACATTTACATAAACATTTGCATAATTATGTGAATAACTTTAAAAAAATAGATATTTCCTCTAAAAAACCCAAAAAAATATCATTTTTATATCTTAATTTAGATAAATTAATATATTTTTGATTCTAATTAAATAATTTCCCGACAAATAATTGAAATCCGAAAATTCCAAAAAGGAAATAAAAAAAGAAACTCAACCATCAATTCCCTCCAAAAAATTTGGAATTTTAACTTATTTCAGTTCAATTGGAAGTCAAACAGTTTTTTACTAAAAGATAAAACAAAAAAGATTCTAAAATTTGCAAGAAGAATTGAAATGCACTTGAAATGTCAAAAAAAATTTCAAATGGTGGCGATTTTTTTTGTGGTGCTGGATGATGATGTTCAAAAAATTTCAAATGTTGCGGATTTTTTGATATTTATTACAAAATTATAATGTATGCTAAAAATGTGGGATATTTGATAAAAAACTCAAATGTTGCGGATTTTCAATGAAAATGCAAATAAAATGATGTATATAAGACACTACAAGGCACTTTAAAAGATTTAGGCATACATTGGCAAGGCTAGAATTATGACAATTCCTAAGATAGCAAGTGGTGGCGATTTTTGATTGATTTTAATGAAATATTGTTATTGTTTAAAAATAAAGCTAAAAAGTGTAAGACAAACAATAAAACCAATTGCAAACCCTGTGACAAATGTTAATAGCTTAAAACAACTCATTTCAAAATCTTTTTACAATATTTTATATTTTGAATACCATGTCTCAAGTCTAGTTTTGCTTTATGTGCACATAAATCTCTCTTACTTTTAATTTTTAGCATATTGCATTTTTTGATTGCGTAAGAAAAAGAGTTTTTAGTTATTTTTGATTGTTGTTTAAGATACATCTGAGCTTCAAAATTGAATCCATCGTTATCAAGTAGTGAATATCCAAGAGCATAAACACTTGATGGCTTACAATCTTTTATATCTACATGAAATTGATATGTTTTTTGACCCAAAGATGAAAATGTTATCATCACAACTAGAAAAAAAACTAAAAAAGACACATATATCAAAGTACTCTTAATTAATCTAATCATTTATCTTTAATCATCTCTTGTATCTCAATAAGTTTTGCAATCTTATTTAAATCTAGTCCATTTTTTTCACAAAATATACCTATCTTACAGTATTCCAACATTTTTGGAAATCGTTGTTTCCATTGCTTTACAGTGTGTTCACTTTTATTTATTTTTTCTGATATTTGTTTATATGTTATATTTTTTTCCATTTCTTATTCTACCTAAAAAAGTATATATAATAAATAAACTAGTTTAAAGTATTATATATCATCTTTTTTAATATATTTTTAAGTTGTGATATGTCATACTTCCTATCTAATATATGATGATATATCATACAAATTGAAAAAGAGTTAAAAAAACTAGATTTAATATAAAAGGAGAAAAAATGAGTTACAACAAATTTAAATTCAAAGATTTTAGTGAGTTTAAGACTGTTCAAGATTTAGCGATAGCGAACGGACTTAAAACTCAACAAGAGTTTGATAACTTTCTAAAAGAAAATTATCAGCATTTAAAACAATCATAAAAAGTTTTAAGATAAGCATATTGTATCAAATATGCTTATCTTTTCAAAAAAATATATTAAAAGGAAACAAAATGAAAGATTTAAAAAAATACAAGGTTTAAAAGTAGAAGTTGAACGAACGATAACAGATATGAAACTAGATTTAAAGATAGATGATAGAAATGTAGACATTGAAGAAATTATAAAAACAATACTTAAAAGAATATTATAAAAAAGGAAATTAAAATGGCACGACCAGCAGGAACAACACGAGCAAAGAAGCCTATAGCTTCAAGTGAGTTTAAAACTCTACTACTAGCACTAGATAAGAGCAGTAAAAATAAAGCAACAAGAGAAAAATTTAAAAAGGCATTTACACTTCTGTATCTTACAGGATGCAGAGTAAGTGAAATAATAGATTTTACTATAGAAGATTTGAAAGAAACTATAAAAAACAATGAATATAGCTTAACAAATAAAAGCAAAACAGGCGTAGCAAGACTGATAACCTTTGATTCAAATTTTAAACAAGTACAAATGTTAGAGCATCTGTTACCTACTAATATTGATACATTAAAATTTAAAAATAGATATTTGTTTTATTCTAACCATACTGGAAAGCCTATGTCGGTTTCTAGTTTTACATTACAACTAAATAGATTTATACATAGTGTTTTAGGAGAATTATACAGTACGCATTCCTTTCGTCAAGGATACATAACTATAGCAAGAAGATTAGGAACACCTATAGAGATTATACAAAAAGACATAGCACATAGATCAGTGACTACGACAATGAGATATGTAGATGTAACAACAGAAGATATAGCACATAGTAAAAACAGTAGACTTTGGGAAGTTGCATAAAAAATAATATTTCCTACACCTTTTTTAAGGTATAGGAAATATTAAAAATTAGTTTATAATGAAAATTGCACGGGGGAAATTATGAAACAATTACATTTAGCTAGAAAATACGATTTGAGCGACAGTTATTTTGGGGTCTTGAAGAAAAACCATCCTGAAAAACATAAATTTATATTTGGTTTTGATTTGAATAAAGAGAAAAGTGTAGAGAGCTTTCTGAACTTTGTACAAAATCTAATAATAGATATACAAAATATACAGATGCAATTTAAAAATGCACATGAATTTGGAAAATGGCTTTGTAAGTACAATCTGTACTCCGCTAGTAATTTTACAGAAAACAGTAGAGTAATAGATAAAGTGGTCTATTCATCAAGAAGAACATTTCTATCTATTCAATACCCTCTTTTACAAAAGTTAATAAAAATAAGAGAGATATACAAGAGTGATAGACAAAAGGAAAGTAAGAAATGAAAAACATCACAGTCGAGATACAAGTAAGTGGATATGCAACATATGACCTTACAGAATATGATATTGAAGAGATTGCTACAAAATATAAGGGTGACCATTTAGAGTATATAAAAGATAATGTTAAGATTTCAAACTCTAGCATTGATTATGATATTGAAGATTATGACTACAGTACAAAAGCAGTAGAAAATGAACTTATAAAATACAAAAAAGAAAATGAACTAAAAGATGAGTTTTCAATCCCACATGCAGTAGCAAAAGAGAGATTTGTTGAAGCTTGTGAGATTACAGCATCTGCATTAGAAGATATATGTGAAGATACTCAACCTCAAGAGATAGTTAGAACAGATGATATTAAAGTTCTTATGGAAGTAGCAGATTATCAAAATCCAAAATTTGAGTTAAATGATGTATATTTTGACAAAGATTACATAGTATCAACAGATACAAGAAGAATGATGATAGTTGAAAATAAAACAGAGATAGAAGATGTATATATATCAAAATCATTTTTAGAACTGTTTTTTTACAACTTAGATAATCAACTTGAGGCTAGAGGGAAAGAGATAATACTAACTGCAAAAAACAGACACTTTTGCTATTACCCAACACACCCACAAAACTACCTTGATTATACGAGAATAGTACCAAAACAGATAAAAACAGAGATACCATATGATGAATTCTTAAACAACTCAAAAGTGTTATTGTCAAATGAATCTGATCATTATAAGGATTTAAGAGTGATAAAGATTAATGGAAAGATTCTATGCCTTAACAATGAATTCATAATAGAAGATTTTAAGTTTGATACATTTTGTTTTAACGAACCAAACCTACCAGTGATGTTCAAAAATGAAACAGCAAGATATATTATGATGCCTATTATAGTTGATAATTTGGATGATAAGTTGATAAAAAAGATGGAGGAGATAGAAGATGAATAGAGAGATAAAATTTAGAGCGTGGTGGTCAGGTGGAGATGAATTTGTATGGTTTAATAAAAATGATGACTGTTCAAAGGCTTGGAAATATGGTGAATTTGAAACACTACT
>JAYEIM010000128.1:0-2769 GCA_034660095.1 Campylobacterota bacterium
ATTTTTCATCTGAAATAAAAAGCTTTTTATCATTTGAACTTTTTGATAAAACTATCGATAATCAATCAATTCATAACTATATGAAGTTTAACTATATACCAATTCCTAATACTATATATAAATATGTACAACATATTGAACCTGCATCTTTTTATGAAATAGATATTAAAGCTTTAGATATAAAAGTTACTAAGTATTGGGAAATTACAAATACAAAAGAAGATGAAAGTATAAGTGAAGAAGAGATATTTGATAAAATAGATGAGATACTAACAGATGCAATAAAAATAAGACTTAGAAGTGATGTAGGGATAGGTGCATTTTTAAGTGGCGGATTGGACTCTAGTTTAGTTTGTGCCATGACTAAAGATAAGTTTGATATATCTTTAGATACCTACTCAATAGGATTTAAAGAAAAAAGATTTGATGAATCAATGTATGCTAATCAAGTAGCCCAACATTGTGGGTTAAATAACAATATTCATATTTTACAAAGTGATATTATAGACTTATGGAACACTACTACATGGCATAACGACCAACCTCATGGAGATATATCTTTTATTCCTACATATATATTATCAGAATTTGCAGCAAAAGATTACAAACTTGTATTTACAGGTGATGGTGCTGATGAAGCATTTGCAGGATATACAAAGTATTTTAGTATTTTAGATAATGATTTAAATAGTTATTTTGACTCAATCTCACTAATCAAAGATGATGGTGATTTTGATAAATTGTATAATGATGAGTTTAAGAATAGTGTAGATTATAAAATACCTTTTAAAGTATTTAATGATGTCGTAGATGAAGTAAATGAAAAAGACAATATAAATAAAATATTGCACTTTGACACACGACAACTTTTGCCTGGGAATAACCTTGTAAAACCTGATAAAATGGCTATGGCAAATTCTTTAGAAACCAGAAGTCCATTATTGGACTATAGATTGTTTGAACTAACACAATCACTTGCAGGTAAAATGAAGCTATCTTCTGATGAAACAAAATATATATTGAAAAAATTTGCATTAAGATATTTACCACATGATATTGTTTATAGACAAAAACAGATGTTTACTGTTCCTGTAGGGGAATGGTTTAAAACAAATTTAAAAGATTATGTTGTTGATATAATTACAAGTGATAGTTTAAAAAGTAGAGGTATATTTAATAGTGAATATTTAAATAAAATATTGAATGAACATATAAAGGAAACAAAAGACTACACAAGAGAGTTAAGAGCTATTGTAAATCTTGAGCTTTGGTTTAGAAGGTTTGATAAATGATATCAAATAAGACAATACTAAATTATTTGGTAATAATTAGTCTTTCCTTATTGACTTTTTGGTGGACTTTTTATATATTTCATAGACAATTTGATGTAATAGTAGTGCTTATAGTAATAGTTTGTAGAATTTTAACTTCAAGATTTATACTTAATGATTATAACTTAAGCTGGAGAAAAACTAGTACGAAAACATTCTTATCAAAAAGTTATGTATATATCTTTGCATTTTTTATTTCACTTTTATTTTTGTATCAAGAGGTTGAGATATATTTTTTAGCATCTGAGCTTTTTTTATATCTTTTTGCTTTAAATTTTTTGATGTACTCTTATCAGGCTATAGTAAATCGTACACAAATAGTAAAAGATAAAAATATGGTGATATATGGAGCAGGAGAAGCTGGAATTAAATTAAAAGAAGAATTTAAACATAGTCCTTACAAGATAGTGTGTTTTTGTGATGATAATCCAAATATTCAAAAACAATCTATAGATGGTATAAAAGTTATTTCAAAACCAAAACTAAAAGAGCTTATAGGTGAAAATAAAAAAGACTTACTAGTGATCGCAATACCAAGTGCAAGCAAAGATAGAATCAAAGAGATACATGAAAAGTTAAGTCCATATTTTAAATCTATAAAGATACTCCCAACTATCCAAGAGATTTTGAGAGATAAAAATTTCTCTACCCAACTAAAAGATATATCTGTAGAAGACCTCCTTGCTAGGCATCCAAAAGATTTAGATAAAAAGCAAATAGAAAACTTCATCAAAGATAAAAAAGTACTTATCACAGGAGCTGGTGGAAGTATAGGAAGTGAGATAAGCAGACAGTGTGCCAATTTTGGAGCAAAACAGCTTATATTACTAGATAGTAGTGAGTTTAATCTCTACCAAATAGCAGAAGAGTTAAGTAGCTACCAACCAAAGCTTGTGATGCAATCGGTTGTAAATATAGAGCTACTTGATAAAACATTTGAAAAATATAAACCAGATATCGTGATCCATGCAGCTGCATACAAACATGTACCACTAGTAGAAGATAATATCACAGAAGCGATACTTAATAATATAATAGGTACAAAAAATACAATCGACTGTGCTATCAAATATGATGTCAAAAAATTTGTCCTCATCTCTACAGATAAAGCAGTACGACCAACAAATATAATGGGTACAACAAAAAGAATATGTGAACTCTATGCACAGAATATTAATACACCCCAAAACACCCAAATAGTAGCAGTAAGATTTGGAAATGTACTTGGAAGTAGTGGAAGTGTGATACCAAAGTTCAAAGCCCAAATCCAAGCAGGAAAAAATATAACAGTAACTCATCCAGATATTACACGATACTTTATGCTTATCCCAGAAGCTAGTGAGCTTGTGCTTCAAGCTGCAAGTATAGGAAAAGGTGGGGAGATATTTATCCTTGATATGGGTGAATCTATAAAGATAGTTGACTTAGCTAAAAAAAT
>JAYEIM010000129.1:0-2762 GCA_034660095.1 Campylobacterota bacterium
TAACAAATCGTTGGAAAGAAAAACAAGTGTAAAGTGCCGAAAAACCTAGCTTTTAAGTTTCGATTTGATAAACTAAAAAATAGAATTATTAAGTCGTTTCGCCCACTTGTTTTTCAACTCAGGCGTTATGTATAGGCTCAAAAGTTAAATTATGATACAATCATTTAAATTTTATATAATATAAAAAAGGTGCTAAGTGGAAAAAAGAGATACTGAATATATTGTTAGAGAAATACTTAAGTCACTTGAATTTATACATCCTAATGAGATGATGAACGAAGATTCAGTATTTGAAGAACAAAAATCTAAAAAAGAAAAAATTAATATTTTACTTTCTAAATCAAGTAAAAAAGGAACCAATAATAAAGGTTTCCCTGAATTTATTTGCTCTAAACATAATAGCGATATTATATTGGTTATTGAATGTAAAGATGATACATCATATTTAAAAAGTGAAGATTATACAAATCAAAAAAATATACAGAATTATGCGGTAGATGGTGCATTATGGTATGGTAGTTTTCTTCAAAATGATTTTAATGTATTTTCAATTGGAATTGCAGGCTCAACAAATGAAGAGTTGGAAATAGAATCATATTTTTTACCAAAAAAAGCAAAAAATAATGAACATAAGTTTTTTAATAGTACTTTATTTAAATTTACAGAATATGAAAAGTTTTTAAAAAAAGAAGAATTAATAGAGACAATAGATGAGAGTAATTTAAAAAAAATTGCAAATGAATTAAATAATTTAATGCGTGATGAATTTAAACTAAGTGAAGAAGAGAAACCTCTATTAATTAGTGCAATATTTTTAGCTTTGAAAGATAATAATTTTAGAGTTACTTATAAAAATATATTAAATTCACTAGGATTATCAGCATTAATTGATTCAACAGTATCTCAAACTATTTTAAATAGTGATATAGATCAAAATAAAAAAAATGCATTGATTTCAAAATATACATTCTTAAGAACAAATAATAGACTAAAATCAAAAATAGAATGGGATAGTAATGATATTACTATCCTTACTGCACCTTTATTATACATGGTTAATAAATTAAATCATGAATGTTTTAAATATATAGAAAATAATGATATTGGTCTTGATATTATAGGTCTATTCTATTCTAATTTTTTAAAATATACATCATCTGATGGTAAAGGATTAGGTATTGTTTTAACTCCACAGCATATTACTGATTTATTTTGTGATTTAGCAAATAATGGAAAAGGTCTTAATCCTACAAAAGATATTGTTTATGACCCTTGTGCAGGAACAGGTGGTTTTTTAGTTAGTGCAATGCGTAATATGATAAATAAATCTGAAAATGATACAGATATTATTAAAGATATTAAAAAAAATAGAATTAAGGGTATTGAATCTAATGGAAAGATGTTTGCACTTTTAAGTGCAAATATGATTGTTCGAGGAGATGGTAGAAGTAAAATATTATATGGTGATTGCTTTGAAAAAGAAAATATAAACATTATTCAGCAAGATAATAAGCCAACAGTAGGTTTTATGAATCCACCTTATAGTCAAAAAAAGGCAGATGAATCAGAATATCATTTCATTGAAAATTTGCTAGATACTCTTAGCGATAATGCTACAGGTATCGTTATTGTACCTATTAGTAAAGCTTGTTCCCTTCAAAAACAAGATATAAAATTTAAAAAATCTATTTTAAAGAAACACACACTTAAAGCAGTTATGAAAATGAATATCCAACTTTTTGGAGATAATGCATCAACACATACATGTATAATGGTTTTTGAAGCTCACAATAAACATAATAAAAATACATCCCCTGTGTGGTTGTCAAATTGGAGTAATGATGGTTTTGAAGTTCTAAAGCATAGAGGACGAATAATGGTAAATGATTGGAATGAAATCAAAAATCAATGGTTAAAAGATTTTAGAACTAAAAAAGAAGAATCTAGTTATTCAGTTAATGCTTATATAGATGAAAATGATGAATGGATTGTTGATGCTCATATAGAAACTGATTATTCCAATTTAAAAGTAAGTAATTTTGAAAAATCCATTAGAGATTTTTATGCATTTAAATTACAAAATCCAAGTTTATTTAAACAAGAGTAATTATGTTTGAAAATACAAATATTTTTTTAATTAGTGAAGTATTTAATTATGAAAGAGGTCAACGATTAATTAAAAGAGATCAAATAAATGGAGATATTCCTTATATATCTTCAACAATGAAAAATAATGGTGTTGATAATTTAATTTCTTTAAAATCTAAAAATAGTAAAACAAATAAACATCCAAAATTATATAAAAATAGTCTCACTATTGCAAATAGTGGTAGTATTGGTAGTGTATTTTATCATCCCTACTCTTTTATTGCATCTGATCATGTTACAGTACTATCTCTAAAAGATAGAAAACTAGATTTTAAATTAGCTTTTTTCTTTACTGTTATTTTAAATCAAAAATCTTCACAGTATAGTTATAATAGAGAAATATCTAATGAAAGAATGGAAGTTGAAAAAATAACTTTACCTGTTGATAGTAATGAAGATATAGATTGGAATTTTATTTATGATTTTATAGAAAATAAATTACAGTTTAAAAAATTAAAAAATGAATTATCAAAATATAATTATATTTCAGAGCCACTTGCAAATTAGCAAAAAAACTCATAATTTAATTTATTTTTGTAAAAAAAGTTGAAATCAAATTTCAATAAGTTATAATTTTATAGACCAAAATTTAATAGAAAAGAGATTCAACTTAT